>JAKEHP010000027.1 GCA_022614955.1 Candidatus Methylomirabilota bacterium | reverse complement strand
GGCGATCTCCCGGACCGTGGTGTTGTGGAAGCCCTTCCGGGTGAAGAGCTTGAGGGCGGCGTCGCAGATCTGCTCGTGCCGGCGGGCGATGAGGTCCTGGTCCTTGACGGCGGTCTCGACCGATTTGCCCATGCCGTCCTCCAGGCTGAGCCCGAATGAGCGCTCGTTCGGCTCCAAGGCTAGCCAATTGCCTCGTGTTTTGTCAAGGACTTCGGGGCGGGAAGGCGGGCGAGCCGACGGAGGAGGCGTGAAAGAGACAGCGTTGGAGGGCTATGGGAGGATGAGCGTCCCGGTGATGAGCGGCACGACACGCCCGGCTACCCGGATGACTGCCCCGCCGCCCGCATCCCCTTCCTCGACCTCCACCTCCAGCCGCGAGGGCTGCCCCATCTCGATCCCCTGACGGACCGTCAGGCGAGCACCGGGGAGGTGCCCGCGCGCACACAGGTAGGCGCCCAGGGGGCCAGCAGCCGAGCCGGTCGCGGGGTCCTCGCTGACTCCGGCGGAGGGGCCGAAGAAGCGAGCGCGCGCCTCGACGGCCGCGGCCGGGCCCGCCGCTGCCGGCGGAGCGAGGGCAAACACGTAGACGCCGACGCAGCCGAGTCTGTCCGTTAGCCGCCCTATGGCCGTAAGGTCGGGCTCAAGCAACGCCACCGCCTTTGGGGAGTCGAGCGGCACGAGCAGGTGTTCGAGGCCTGTTGACACGATCTGCGGCGGCAGGCCAGGGAGGCCAACGGCGCCTGGCCGGAGACCCAGCGCCGCCGCGAGCGCCTCACGGTCGGCGCCTGCCAGCTCCTGGCCGAAGCGGGGGACCCCCTGCGTCATCACAACCCGCGTCACCCGCAGCCGGGCGCCTCCCGGCGCCTCCGGGTCGGGCTCGGTCTCGAGCGTGACCGGCAGCGTGCCGATCCCCACCTGCTGGCGCAGCTCGGTCCGCGGAGCCCGCAGCGCCACCTTCCCTTCGTGCGCCATCACCCACGGGGTGCCGACCAACGGGTGCCCCGCAAAGGGGAGCTCGCGCAGCGGCGTGAAGATCCGGACCCGGTAGGCGGCTGTCGAATCGGTCGGTGGCAGGACGAAGGTTGTCTCGGAGAGATTGAGCTCCCGGGCGATCGCCTGCATCTCCTCATTGGTCAGCCCTTCGGCCTCCGGGAAGACAGCCAGCGGGTTCCCCGCGAGCGGCCCGTCCGCAAAGACATCCACGTGGTAGAAGTGGTAGCGGCGCATCCCAGTCCGAGATGAGCGTCAGAGCGGTGAAGAAATATTACTAAAGTAAAGTCTCATGTTGTGTATATCATCTATTAGTTATGTTGGGTGTCTTAGCCATAGCAGCCAGCGTGCGACTGGCATCGCTCGCCTTCAATGGCGCCCCTGGTTAAAGCTGGCCAGATGAGGCATCCCAGTTCGCCAGGAATGCCTGATATGCCGGATCTTCGTACCGGTCCGGCAGGAACGCCGGAGCGTAGTCGGGCAGATTGCCGCCCGTGACATGAGCGGCCAGGAGTTCACCGGCCGCCTGGGAGCCCATGACGCCGTAGCCGGAGAGGGCCCCGATGACGTAGGCCCCTTCGACCGGCAACGGCCCGATGAGGGGCCGGTTCTCCCGCGTCTTGCAATAGTACCCGCCATCCACGTAGCCCTGGCTTCCCTTGCCGAAGTACGCCGACAGGCGGGGGATCATCCGCGCCAGGCCGCGCAACAGGACCTCCGCGTAGTGGGGATCGAAGGTCGGCGGCCAGACCGGCTCCTGAGCTCTCGGGTCGTAGGTCCAGATCACCAGCAGAATGGGGTTGTCGGCGTCCCCTCGCGGGCGAAAATGGACGCCGGCCGGGAACTCCTCGAGCAGCCAGCGGGTCTCCTCGCTTGCGGCGAGGCGCTCGCGCTCGGCCTCAGTCCAGGGCAAGGTGAGCGGGTCGGTCCAGATCATGAGGGGAACCTCGCGGGGCACGATGCGCAGGGAGTCTCTGAAGGCCATCTTCCCGTGCAGTTCGTTGAATACGGGAATGTCGAGCTCCAGCATGGCGCCAACTTCCTTCAGGTACGGACCCGCGGCGATGACGAAGCTGCGGCTGCTCAACGCGTCGCCGGATTGCAGGGAGATCGTCTGGGTCCGGCCGCCCGCGACGGTCACACTCTCAACCCGATCCTGCCGCAGACGGACCCCCCGGGCCTGCGCCTGCGCCAGCAACCACTTGCCGAGTTGCTGTGCATCGAGCCAGCCGCACCGCCGGACGTGCAGCATGGCTATCACATCTTCGGCGATGAACGGGAACTGTTGTCTGATGCGCGCGCGATCCAAGACAAGGTCGGCGCCGGTCGGGAGATCGTCAAAGCCCTGAGGTTTGGAGGGAACGTAGGGGGACGGGCAAGGGTGCTCGCGCAGCGGTCCGGCGCCGAGCGCGGAGATCGCGGTGGCAGTGTCTCTCATCCTGGCGATCTGCTCGGGTCTGGCTGTGAGAAAGACGTACCCCCGCCGGTTCAACTGGAAACAGTTGTTGCTCTCGCCCGCCAATTCCTCCAGCAGGTCAATGCTGCGGTTCATGAACCGGACCATCGTGTCGCCGGGGCCGGGCCACCAGTTGCGATAGGCCTCCGTGCCCTTATCGCTGGTGAGCGTGAGGGGCGGCCGCTCATCCACCAGGACCACGTTGGTGACGTCGTGCCTGACCGCCAGGTGATAGGCTGCGGCAACGCCGGCCATCCCGGCGCCACAGATCACCACATCCGCAGTTGAACGTGTCATAATGGTCAGGCCTGAGCCGCGCGCTCTACCGGGGCGGCTCCATGCTCTTCTTGGGCAGCGGAGTGGACCTGAGCCTGTCGATCTTGGCGAGGTATCCGTTCAGGATACCGAGAAATTCATCTCGGTTCGCACGAATCACGCCACGGCTATCCGGGGTGAGGTTGACGGGGTTGTCGATGAGCCTTAGCCAGAACTCGTATCCAATCCGCCTTTTCGTGAGGAAGAACGGGTACTGCACTGTAGCTTCGCGGTAGTCCCGGTCCTGATACTGGTAGATGTTGATCCATTCGAATGCAGGACCGAGTTCTGCATTCATAAACTCGAGCCTCCCCTCGTAATACGGGATGATTTCGAGCACCTCCATGATGCCGTCTTGGTTGAGATCGCTGAGGTGATAGCGCCTCTCGAGGAAACCGTGCTGGTCCCGTGGTGCATGCTTGGACAGCCGAGCAATCAAAGTAAGCGCTGCCCCGACCCATTTCGGGTCACCATGCTCCTGAGCGGAAACGCCTCCTGCGGAACCGGTGAGAACGAGGCAAAGAAGAAGGGCCTGCCACTTCACAGGATCCTCCCGCGACGTCACGCCGCCTGACGCGATGGCGCGAACCTGCGGGTGACGGAGCCCCGTCAGCTTCAGTGCCTTGTTCGGCCGCGCCATCCCACCACAAAGACACTGTTGCCGTGCCTGCCGGGCCTCATTCCGCGACACCGGCGGTGTCCACCCCAAGAGCGGCTCTGAAGAGAGCACTCACGGGAGCCGTCTTCGAGCAAGGGGGTCGCGAACGAGTGGAGCAAGGTGTGCGGGTGGCGGGCCTGGCGAAGCCTGATTAATGGACGGCTTCCTTCACGGGCCTTCTGCGGGACGGCCTCGCGAAGGTGGTGCCGGTCTCTGGTCCCCCGCCCGCAATAGCGGGGACAATGGAGACCGCATCCCCCGCCTTCAGGGGCGTCGCCGGGCCCTGGAGGAATCGGATGTCCTCCTCGTTCACGTAGATATTGATGAACCGGCGGATTGCGCCGTTGCCCTCGCAGAGGCGGTCCTTCAGCCCGGCGTACTTGGCGTCCAGCCGCTCGATCAGCTCCCCGATGGAGGTCCCCTCGACCTTCACCTCCGCCTGCCCTTGCGTAAGATTCCGCAGGGGGGTCGGGATCCGCACGAGCACGCTCATCCCTGTCTTTCCCTCCCCGGCTCGCCGTCGCTCAGGCACCACTTGTTTCCGCTTCGTGGGCGGCCAGCGCCTCGTCGAAGGCCTTAAGTGTCGGTTTGATGGTCAACCCGGCGGGCAGCACCCCGGTGAGCGCCTCTTGCGTCTTCAGGCCGTTACCAGTAATGGAGATCACCAGGCTCTCGTCCCGCGGGATCACCCCTTGCGCAATGAGCTTCTGGGCCGCCGCCACGGTCACACCCCCTGCCGTCTCGGTAAAGATCCCCTCAGTGGCAGCGAGGAGCTGGATCCCCTCGAGGATTTCCTCGTCGGTGGCGTGCTCGGCGCCCCCCCCGCTCTCCTTGACCGCTTTGAAGGCGTAGTAGCCGTCCGCCGGGTTGCCGATAGCGAGCGACTTGGCGATGGTCTTCGGCTTCACCGGCCGGATGGTCTCCGAGTCGGCCTTGATGGCGTTGACGATGGGCCCGCACCCCGACGCCTGCGCCACGTACATCCGGGTGGAAACCTCCGGGATCAGGTCCAGGGCCTGGAGTTCCTTGAGCCCCTTCCAGATCTTGGTCACCAGGGAGCCCCCCGCCGCCGGGACCACGATGTGCCGGGGCGCCCGCCAGCCGAGCTGCTCAGCGATCTCGAAGCCGAAGGTCTTGGAGCCCTCTGCATAGTAGGGGCGGATATTGATGTTCACGAAGGCCCAGCCGTACTTGTCCGCCACCTCGCTGCAGAGGCGGTTCACCTCGTCGTAGTTGCCGTCCACCGCCACCAGGGTCGGGCGGTAGACCAGCGTCCCCACGATCTTCCCCTGCTCCAGGTCGGCGGGGACGAAGATCACGCTCCGGAGGGAGGCCTCGGCGGCGTGCGCGGCCACCGAGTTAGCCAGGTTGCCCGTCGAGGCGCAGGCCACCACCGGGAAGCCGAACTCCAGCGCCTTGGTCACGGCGACCGCCACCACCCGGTCCTTGAAGGAGAGGGTGGGATGGCAGACGGCGTCGTTCTTCAGGTAGCACTCGCGCACCCCCAGTGCCGCCCCGAGGTTTTTGGCCGGGAGGAGGGGGGTCATCCCGCAGGCGTGCCCGACGGCGGCCTCCCCCTCCACCGGGAGGAGGGCCTGGTAGCGCCAGATGCTGGGGGGACCGGCCTCGATCGCCCGGCGGGTCGCCACGCGGCGCAGCGCCGCGTAGTCGTAGTCCACCTCGAGCGGCCCGAAGCAGAACTCGCAGACGTGGAGCGGCTTCGCGGGGTAGGGCCGGTGACACTCCCGGCACTTCAGGCCCTTCACGTGCGCCATCCGTCCCTCCTGGGGCTCCGCGCGGCGCGGCCCCCTCTCACGTCGTGACCTGGATGCCCAGCGTCCTGAGGTAGGCCATCCCTCGATCCAGGGCGTCGGCGGTCCCGGTTAACTCCAGGACCACCTCCCCCGCCTCCACCGTCACCCTGGCTTTCCGGATGTTCGGGACCAGGCCGAACTCCTTCGACACCCGCCAGATTACCGGCTCCGTCACCAGCGTCTTGGGGAAAGTGAGCGTCACCCGCCGCGTCGGCATTCTCCCTCCGGAAAAATCGAAGCCCCTTCTCATCGTTTGAGAAGGGGCTCAGCACACTGGCAGCAGGCGCGTCTCCCCTTCTCATCTCTCAGCCGGTCCCCCGACTGCAGGAGTTGGCACGTCGGCGGCTCACACAGCGGCCGCCCGTTGCCGTGGCTTCACAGGGCCAGTCCCTCAGCCACTCTAGATGAGAAGCGGGCAATCGGTCGATTGTCAGAGAGCGAATTTCGCGTAGTAGAGCAGAGGGCCCCCGCCTTGTCAAGTGGAAAAGCGGGTCAGTGGAGCACGTCCTGCTCGATCGGAGCCACACGCACCCCCTGCCCCTCCAGCCACCGGAGCCCCGCCTCCAGGTTGGCCGCGGTCCCCTCCAGCTCGGTCATCATCCAGCCGAGGCCCTCGGTGTAATCCGCCTGGCGGATGTTGAAGATCAGGTCGAACGTCTGGCTGAGCTGCCAGAGGATGGGCTCGTCGGCCAGCTTCCCCGGGAACGTCAGGTGCACGCGCCGCTTCGCCATGGCTCCCTCGCGCGGCCGCCGACTCCAGGCCGCCGTCGTATGCCGGGGAGTATACCCCTGCCTGCTCCCCCTGTCAAAGGGCGGGGCTCGCCTGCTGCCCCTCATGCCGCCGGCGTCACTTTCGGCTGGTCGCGCACCGACGGGAGGCCGGTACGCTCGAGAACGACCTCGGCGATCTTGGCATGCAGCCCAAGGGGTTCCGTCACGCGGTACCGAAGGCGGGGGTGGCGGGCCGCCGCTTCGCCCGCCAGGCGCGGGATGTCCTGCGTCGAGTGGTTCCCGGGTGCCAGGAAATACGGGTGAACGATGACCAGATCCGCCCCGGCCCGCGCGCAGGCCTCAAACGCCTGGGCAATGGTGGGCTCGGCGAGCTCCATGTGGGCGTATTCGACCACTTCGAGACCTGACAGGGCGCGAACCAGGAGGGCGACTTCCGCCAGTAGCTCGTTCGCCTTCGCGCGGGCGCTCCCGTGGTCAATCAGAAGCAGGGCCGTCTTCATGGTTCGCTCCTTCCTCCCCCTGTCAAAGGCAGCGCCCGCCTGAGCCTGCTAGTGCCGGTCCACCTCACTTCGCCTCACTTTGTTCTCGATCGTCGGCGGTCCTCAACGTACCAGAGCGTACGCCTCCGGCCGCCTCCTCCCTCGGGCCTCGTGATGCTCGTCATTTGGCCCGGCACCCCCCCTGTCGCGTGAGCGTTAAGCACAATTCGTTGGAGTCACACTAGATCTCGTAGCGTTGGTACCCCCCCTCGGTCGCCCACTGGATGAGCACCTGGGCCACCTCGGGGCGGGTGTACTCCGGCGGGGGGAGCTCGACCCGGGTGAGCATCTCCCGGACCCGGGTCCCGGAGAGGGCGACGTGTTCGGCGCCCTCGTGCGGGCAGGTTTTCGCCGTCGCCATGCCGCCACAGCGCCGGCAATAGAAGGCGTGCTCGAAGAAGAGGGGGATGATGCCCAGCTCCTCCGGCGTGAAGGCCGCGAAGATCCGGTGGGCGTCGTAGCTCCCATAGTAGTTCCCGACCCCCGCGTGGTCCCGCCCCACGATGAAGTGGGTGCAGCCGTAGTTCTTGCGCACGAGCGCGTGGAAGATCGCCTCCCGGGGCCCCGCGTACCGCATGGCCGCCGGCAAGAGCCCCAGCAGGACCCGGTCCTTGGGGAAGTAGCCCTCCAGGAGGACCTGGTAGCAGGCGAGCCGGACCGGCCCGGGAATGTCATCCCCCTTCGTCTCCCCGACTAGCGGGTGCAGCAGGAGGCCGTCCACCATCTCGAGGGCGCACTTCTGGAGGTACTCGTGGGCACGGTGGACGGGGTTGCGGGTCTGGAACCCCACGACTGTCTGCCACCCCCGCTCCTGGACGGCCCGACGCGTCTCCGCCGGGTAGCGGGGAAAGGGGCCGGGCGGGTCGGCCGGGGGATCACGGAGGAGCGTGACCCGGCCGCCGACGAGCAGCTCCCCCTGGCGGTTCAGGGCAGCCACGCCTGGATGGGTCGGGTCGGTGGTCCGGAAAACCTCCTTCGCCTCTCCCTCCCGGTCGTAGTGGTAGACCTCGGCCACCTCGAGAAGCCCCAGCGACTCCCCGCCCTCGTCGAGGAGGACCACCTCCCTTCCGGCGCGCAAGACTGTTCCCCGCTCCCGGGCCACGGCGAGCGTGATGGGGAGGGACCAGGGAAGGCCGCTCGCCAGGCGCATCTCCGACACAACCCGGCGGTAATCGGCCTCCCCCAGGAAGCCGGACAGCGGGCTGTAGGCCCCGGTCGCTAGCAGGATCAGATCAGCCCGGCTGCGCACATTGAGCGGGAGCGCCGGCAGGTGGCGGGCCCGCTCCCGGAGGGCCGCCCGCGCCTCGGGCGGCGCAACCCGGTCCACGAGGGATCCCCCGTGAGGCGTGACCGCCTCGCCCATCTCAGGCCCCCTTTCCAGGCACCGGGTGGAGGCCGCACTCCTTGGTCTGCGGTCGCTCCCAGCACCACCGCCCCGCGCGAAGGTCCTCCCCGGGCAGGACAGCGCGGGTGCAGGGCGCGCAGCCAATGCTGGGATAGCCCCGGTCGTGGAGGCGGTTGTACGGGACGTCGTGGGTCCGGACGTACCGCCACACATCCTCAGTGGTCCAATCGGCCAGCGGATTGACCTTCAGGATCCCCCCGAGGGCCGGGTCACGCTCCACCTGCTGGACGGCCGATCGGGTCTCGGCCTGCTCGCGGCGAAGCCCCGTCACCCAGGCCTCCAGGCCGGCCAGGGCGCGGCCGAGCGGCTCCACCTTCCGGATGCCGCAGCAGTGTTTCCGATCCGCCACGCTCCGGCGGAAGGAGTAGAACCCCCGCTCCCGCTCCAGCACCTCCACCGCCGCCCTCTCCGGAAAGTACGACGCAATGGCGATCGCGTACCGCTCGCGGATCCGGTCCATCACCTCGTACGTCTCCTCCGGCAGGCGCCCTGTGTCCAGGGTGAAGACCCGAACCTCCCGGTCAGCCCGCCACCACATGTCAATGAGGACGACGTCCTCTGCGCCAAAGCTCGAGGCGAGAGCGATTCGGGGCTGGAAGGCCCGGATGGCCCAGTCGAGGACCTCCGCGGCCGGGCGTTCCTCGGGGTATGCCCGCAGCCGCTCTGGCATGCCTCCCACTTCCCCCGTCGCCTCCGCCGCCGCCCCCTCGGATTCACGCACACCCCGGCCGGCCGTCTCGCGGCCCTCCGCAGCCTCAGTCATCAAATATCCTCCCACCGGTTAGAGAAGCCTGACACCTGCGTACAGGATCGCCATCGCCACGGCCCCCCGCAGGGCCCGCTGAGGCATCCTGGGGCAGAGGGTACTCCCCACCAGCACGCCGGGGATGGAGCCGAGCAGCAAGTTCCCGACAAGCCAGGGGTCCACCCGTCCGCCGGCCGCGTGGGCCAGCCCGGCCGCGCCGGCCAAGAAGAAAGCCTGGACGATATCCGAGCCCACAACCTGGCCAGCGGGAAGCCGGTACAGGTACAGGAGGAGGGCCGCCACAATGGAGCCGCTCCCGATGGAGGTAATGCTCACGAGGAAGCCGACCCCTGCGCCCGCGAGGACCGTCAGCAGTTTCACGGAACCCGTCCGGGGGAGGGGCGGCTTCCGCGGCCCGTCGCTTCGGGGCCGCAGGAGACCCACCAGGGTCAGGGCCGAGAGAAGAATCAGAAGAACCGCCACCATCCTGGTGACCCACACATCCAGCGTGGGGCCAAGCCCCTGCTCCAGATCGGTGAAGAGCTTCGCCCCCAACAGGCCTGCCGGGACGCTCCCCAGGCTCAGGTAGAAAACCACGGACAGGTTCACCGTCCCCTGCCGGAGGTGCTGGATGGCGCCGACGCCCTTGGTGATCGCGGCGTAGAGGAGGTCGCTGGCCACGGCCACCGTCGGCCGGACGCCGGCCAGGATGAGCACGGGGGTCATGACTGACCCGCTCCCGACACCCGTCATGCCGACCAGGATGCCCACGACGAAACCCAGCAGGGAAATCCCCAGGTCCATCCCGTCACCCCCGGTCAACCAGAAGCAGGACCGTCTTCATAGTCCGCTCCCTCCTCGAACCACCTCAGCATCTCGCGCAGCCGGACGACTTCGCCGACGACCAGTGTGGCCGGCGGCTGAATGCGGGCCGCCGCCGCCCGCTGCGCGATATCTCCGAGGGTGCCTACCAGCGTCCGCTGCTCGGGTTTGGTACCCCATCGAATCAGGGCCGCCGGGGTGCTGGCTGGCTGGCCGTGCGCGAGCAGACGGCGGGCGATCTCGGGAAGCCGTCGGACCGGCATCAGGACGACCAGCGTGCCAACAGCCGTGGCGAGTTTGTCCCAGGCGATCCCGGGTGCCTCCCGATCGGCCGCCGCCGTCCCCGTGACGATCGCCACGCTGGACGCGCAGTCCCGATGGGTGAGGGGGATGCCGGCGTAGGCTGGAACCGCCACCGCCGCCGTCACCCCCGGGACGACCTCGAACGGGATGCCCGCCTTCGCCAGGGCCTCCGCCTCCTCTCCCCCCCGCCCGAAAACGAAGGGGTCGCCCCCTTTCAGGCGGGCCACGACCTGCCCGGCCCGCGCGCGCTGGACGAGGAGGCGGGTGATCCACTCCTGGGGAGTGTGCTCTCCGTCTCCCTGCTTGCCCACGTACACGACCTCCGCCTCGGGCCGGGTGTGCCCCAGGAGGGCAGGGTTGGCCAGGTAGTCGTACAGAACGACATCCGCCTCGCCCAGGCACCGGGCCCCCTTCAGCGTGAGCAGGCCCGGGTCCCCCGGCCCCGCCCCGATCAGGTAGACCTTCCCCTTCGTTTGCATCAGCGAGCCCTGCGCCCCGGGCCGCGCCACCGCGCGGCGCGGCCGGAGTTCGTGTGATGATCTGCCGGCATAGGGACGAGCTACTTCCGCGTCTTCGGCCTGATCTTCGGCGGACGCTTTTCTGCCCACTGCCTTCGCTCTGCATCGAGGCGTTCGAAATTCTCGTAGATGTGGGGCCTCGCCTTGCGCATGCCCTCCACGATGGGCTTCGCACGCTCCCAGTAGGGCGTGGGGTTGAAGACATCGAAGAACAGGTCGGCGCTGAGCAGTTTCCTGTTGACCAGGACACCGGACAGCTCGAAGAAGCCGCACACCGAGGTGAAGGAGACGCGTTCTTTTGAAGTGCCTGCGTACTTGGCCTTGTACTCGGAGTAGTCCTTTGCCGCGAGGTCGTGCAGGAACCAGAGAAGCGCTTCGCGGTTCCGGTCATAGATCTGATAGAGTTGCAGGAGGACATCCATATCGGTTGTCTTTGGGCTAGCCACGACCGTCACCCTCTTTCCCGGGGGCAGTCCCCGCGAGGAACCGTTTCTTCTGCGAGGGGAGCGGGAGAGCGAAATAGTCCGCGATCACCCGCACCATCGGCCCGAGCTTGTAGACCGCTGGCATGACATCCACGCTGACACCGTGTTCCTCGATGGCCCGCCTCGTCGGGGGGCCAACCGCGACGACCAGCACGTTCGCGTCCATCTGTCTGCACAACTCCGCGTGCAGGCCGTGCTCCTCTGCCATTTGAAAGAGATTCCTGGCGGAGGGCGGGCTGGTGAAGGTCACGATGTGAATTTTCCTCTCCAGGACATCGTGGATAAGTTGGAGGACCTTCCGGTGTTCGGGCGCTACGTACTGAAAGCCCAGGGCTCCAAGCACCTCTGCGCCGCTCCTCTCGAGCTCCGGCGAATAGTGGTACGCCTGGGCCTCGAAGACGTCCGCTCCCCTTCTCTCCAGCTCCTGGCGGAGGATCGCCGCAGGGGCCCCATGCCAGAGGACGGCCACGCGCTTCCCCTGAAGATCGAGCTTCCCCATCTCCGCGGCGATCCCTTCCGCCGTATTGTCCGATGGCACCAGGCTCACCCGCACGCCGTACTTCTCCAACACCTTCTGCGGCTTCTGGCTCCTGGCAACGACGGAGAGACAGTTCAGCCTGTCCACCACCTCGCGTTGCACCGCGAGTTTCTCCGCCTGCGCCATCAGCAGATACACGCCCGGGCCCGTCATGAAGACCGCATAATCACATTCGCCGCCGACGATCCGCTGCACCAACCCGTCCACCTGGGGGCCCAGCTCCTCCTGCACATCAATTCCCACCGTCGGGGCCACATACGGGACGCCGCCGAAATTCGCGATGAGATGGGCGAGCTCCGACGCTCTCCGGCTGCCGGTGATTGCCACGGTCAGACCCAGGAGCCGCGTCAACGGAGACCCCGCTTTCCCACCCCTCCAGCCTGTGCGGCGGCCCGCCCGGCGAGGGGTCCCGGGCGGCCTCGGTTCCCACCATGCACCGGCAGTGGTAGCATGGTGGCCCGGCGGAGCGGCTGAGATGTCCCCGCTGGACCAAAGCCCGGTACACGGTTGGCCAGCGACACCGGTGCCGCCCAGAGAGAGCCGCGCCGGCTGGGGCCCAACACGTTCGCCACGGGGGTACCGTCATGAGAGCTGATCGGAAGGTCCTTTGCGCAATGCTCCTCGGGGGGCCGGGAATTGTGTTTGCCCTGGGGCACCCTGCCGAAGCGCACGAAAAGTGGTTCCTCGACGCCGAGGCCTACCCGCTTCGCGCCGAGGCGCTCGCGGACCCCTGGACGTGGCTGGCGATCGGGGGACCGATCGCGCTCTGGGCGGTGGGGCTGCTCCTTTGGCGATGGCGGGGGCAGCGCTCGGTCATCCCCGGCCCCCACGACCTCGGCGGCACGCCCGGGACACGAGATGCGCTGTACGCCTTTATGCCTCTCGTCCTTGCCGTTCATCTCGGCGTCCCCCTGATGGTAAACGGTCTGGACCACACCCTCTTCAGCCCCAACAACGGCCTGGGGGGGATGTGGGCCCATCTGTTCACCCTGGGGCAGATCGGGGTGATGCTCGGCCTCTTGTATGGCTCGGGCACCCGCCTCTGCGCCCTCCTCCTGGCCCTGATGTGGGGGGCCGGTCTCTTCGTGATTGGGGTCGAACCGATGCTGGAGGCGATCCACATCCTGGGCTTCAGCGCCTTTTTCGTCTGTGCAGGGCGGGGACCCCTTGCCGTGGACCGGGCGCTCTTCCCGAAGTGGGAGCCGAGCCCGGCCCTCGTCGTGCGGGCCGTCCCGATGCTGCGCGTGGGGATCGGCCTGAGCCTGATCGTCGTCGCCTTCACCGAGAAGCTTCTCAACGTCCCGATGGCCGTGGACTTCCTGGCGGAGTACCCCCTGAATTTCCTCCCCGCACTCGGCATCCCCCTCACGGATGCCCAGTTCGTGCTGATGATCGGTGCGGTGGAACTCCTGGTCGGCCTCTGCATCCTGAGCGGGACCTTCCTCCGGGACATCATCGTCATCGCCTGGTTCCCCTTCAACCTGACCCTGGGCATCTTCGGTGCAGAGGAGCTGGTGGGGCACCTGCCCTTCTACGGGGCGATGGCGCTCTTCTTCGTGTGGGGGAAATCCGACCCACAGAACCTGGCGGCCTGGGAGCGGGGAATCCTCCGGCCGTCGCTCGGGGCCCTCCTCCAGCGCTAGGCGTTCTCTGTGGGCTACCCCCCGGCCCGGGGAGCCCCCCCGGCTCGATGGCCTGGCGACCATAGGGCTCCTCAGCCCGTGACGCGGGTTCGGGAGAGCTTCGCGGTGGCCTTCTCGATGGCGGTCCTCTCCGCCTCCGCCCGCGTCCCGCCCTCCGCCCGAGCAAGCCAGGCTCCCGGCTCCACGTTATCCACCGTGCAGTAGTACCGGTCGCCCAGCTTGAAGCTAATAATATTGATCTTCCAGCGGCCGACCTCCTGCTGTCTGCGCGAGTACTCTTCCGGCTTCATCGGCGTTTCCCCAGCATGCCCATCTCCGGCCGCTTCGGACGGTCCGGTGTCCCCCATCGGCGCCCGGCTCCAGGCACTGCCCCGTTACGGTTTTTCGACCGGCGCTCCGACCAGGTTGCCCCACTCCGTCCAGCTTCCGTCGTAGTTCCTGACCTCTTTGAATCCCAGCAGGTACTTCAGGACGAACCAAGAGTGGCTGGAGCGCTCGCCGATCCGGCAGTAGGCGATGACGGGCTTGGCCCCGGTGATCCCCGCATCCCGGTAGAGCTTGGCCAGGTCGTCGCGGCTCTTGAAGGTCCCATCCTCGTTGCAGGCTTTGGACCAAGTAATGCTCTTCGCCCCGGGGATGTGTCCGCCCCGCTGGCAGGTCTCGGGGAGGCCGGGCGGCGATAACAGTTCCCCCGTGAACTCCTGCAGGCTGCGCACGTCAACTAGCTCGACCTTTTTCTGCGCCACAGCCTTCTGGACGTCAGGGAGAAAGGATCGGATCGAGAAGTCTGCTTCCTTCGCCCGGTAGGTCTTGGTCGGCGGCTTGGGCACGTCCTTCGTCAGCTCCCGCTTCTCCTCGATCCACTTCTTGCGCCCCCCGTTTATCAGGCGCACATCCGCGTGGCCGTAGATCTTCATCTGCCAGACGGCCCATGCGGCGAACCAGTTGTTGTTGTCTCCATAGAGGACCACGGTGGTGGCGTTGCCGATTCCAGACGCGGCCATGAGTTTCTCGAAGGGACCCTTGGGAATGATGTCCCGCTGGACCGTGTCGCACAGTTGCGTATTCCAGGACCACCCGATGGCTCCAGGGATATGTCCCTCCTCGTATGCCTTCGTGTCCACATCCACCTCGACGATCCTGACTTTCGGATCGCCTCGATGATCATCCGCCCACTGCGTCGAAACCAGAACCTCAGGATTTGCATACGCTGCCATCGCCTCCTCCTTTCACGGGGTTGCCCCCAGCTTGGTGATCAGCGCTCCCTCCGCCTTGGCTCGCCGGAGCGCATCGGCCCGGGCGGTCACAGCCGCTCGTGGAGCCGCAGGCTCACGCCCCGCTTTCCTCTCCCGTTTTTACCCCTCGATGCCATGAGGCGACCTGCCCGGGGAGGGGTCCCGCGCCACTGGGGCGACCTCGGCCCCCGCCAAGAGGGCCCGCAACGCCTCTTCGCTGTGGCGGGCGGAGAACTGGCGAAAGCTCTCGCCATCCGCCCGGTCCCGGAGGTAGCCTCCGAGCAGCCGCGCAATGGCCTCGGGCACGTCGGTCGCGGGGCAGCGGTACCCGACGGGGCGGGCGATGGCCTGATGCTTCCCGACCGCTCCGCCCACGCAGAAGTAATAAGCCTCCACCAGCTTCCCGTCCACCTTCATCTTTTTGCCCTCGATCCCCAGGTCCGCGATCCAGTGCTGCCCGCAGCTATTCGGGCACCCGGTGATGTGAATCTTGAGGTGCTGCGCGAAGCCGGGCAGGCGTTCTTCCAGCTCTTCAACCAGCCAGCGGGCATAGCTCTTGGTCTCAGTGATGGCCAGCTTGCAGAACTCGGTCCCGGTGCAGGCGACAGCCCCCCGCCAGAAGGGGGAGGCGGCCAGACGCAACCCGGCAGCCTCGATGTCTTTGGAGAGCGCGTCCACGTGACGCGTCGGGATGTTGAGGATGAGGAGGTTCTGCATGGTGGTCGTCCGCAGTTCACCGGTCCCATATCGGTCAGCGAGGTCGGCAACGCGGGCCATCTGCTCCGCGGTGATCCGCCCGCGCATCACCGCGATGCCCGCGTAGGAGTAGCCCTCCTGGCGCTGCGGGTGGATGCCGACATGGTCGCGGTAGACGTCATCCGGCGGCTCCTCGGGCGCGGCGGGGTCGAGGGGGAAGCCGATCCGCTCCTCCAGCTCCTTCTGGAAGCGCTCCGCCGTCCAGCCCTCGCGCTTGAACAGGAACTTGAGGCGCGCCCGCTCGCGGTTCTGCCGCAGGACATCGGAGTCTCGGAAGATCTCCGTGATGCCCCGGACGACGGGGAGGACCTGGTTCCAGCGCACGAAGGCGTTAAGGCGCACCCCCAGATGCGGGTCCGTGGAGAGCCCCCCGCCGACGCGGACCGAAAAGCCGACCTCCGGCTCCCCGTTCTGGGTCCGGGTGATGGCGGTCAGGCCAACGTCATTGATCTCCGGGTAGGAGCACCAGACCCGGCAGCCGGTGATGCAGATCTTGTACTTGCGGGGCAGGTTGTAGAATGCCGGGTTCCCGTTCAGCATCCGGGTCGCGGCGTGGTTGAGGGGGGAAGCATCCACGATCTCGTCGGGATCCACCCCGGCCAGGGGGCAGCCGGTGATGTTGCGGGTGTCGTCCCCGCAGGAGCCCATGCTCGTGAGCCCACACCGCCAGAGGCTGGCGAGGATCATGGGCAAATCTTCAATGGTGACCCAGTGGAGCTGGATGTTCTGGCGGACGCTGATGTCGCCGATTCCCCTGGCGTATTTGGCGGTCACGTCCGCGATGGTGCGGAGCTGGTGGGAGAGGAGGAAGCCGTTGGGGATGCGGATGCGCACCATGAAGTAGGGGACCGCCTTCCCTTCGCCCCCCTTGCCCCCCACCGCGCCGATACCGTCGCCCTGCGTATAGACCCCCCACCACCGGAAGTAGGTGCCCAACCACTCCGGCGGGATGGACTCGTGGCCTTCGCGGGCGAACCGCTGGATCTCCTCCAGGCACTCCCAGGGATTCTTCTCCCGCTTGAGGCGCTCCACGCGCTGCGCCTTGGTTTCCTTAGTCTGCTCGCTCATGCTCCTCTCCTCTCCCCCTGGAGGCCGCGCCCGCGTGGGCAGCCGAATGGCAAACGCCGGGGTTCCAGGGGTCCGAAGACGATCCGATGATGAGGGGCATGACAGCGCCTACGTCGCCGGGACCTTCCAGGGTGTGAGCTTCTCCTCCACCACCTTGAGGCCACTGAAAATCAGCAGAATGAATCCCACGATGATAACCAGGCTCGCCATCATCAGGCTGGCGTTGAAGGTGTTCTGCGCAAAGTTCAGGAGGTAGCCCAACCCCCGGCTCGCGGCGATGAACTCCCCGACCACCGCACCGGTGAAGGCAAAGCCGACCGTCACCCGCAGGCTGCCGAAGACCCAGGCGGCAATGGCCGGGATATGGACATGGACCAGGAGGTCCCGCCGGGTCGCGCCGAGGATCAGCACCCCGTCCACGAGACGGCCATCCACCTCCCGGATGCCGCTGTACACCGCGAAGAAAACCACGACAAAGACCAGGACGAAACTGAGGGCCACCTTCGAGCCCACCCCGATGCCGAACCACATGATGAAGAGGGGGGCCAGGATGATCCGGGGGATAGCATTGAGGAGGACCATGACCGGCTCGATGAGCTCTCCTAGGAGCCGGTGCTGGGCGAGCCCCCAGCCGAGGGCGGCTCCCGCGATGAAGCCCAGGATGAGCCCGCTGAGGGCCTCCTGGATCGTGGTCAGGAGGTGCGGGTACAGGGCTTGGGTGGCCACCAGGGTCCAGAGGGTCCGGCCCACATCGGAGGGAGCGCTGAAGAAAAAGCGGTCCACCCACCCCTGACGGGCGCTCACCTCCCAAAGACCCAGGGCGGCCATGGCCAGGAGGAGGCGCAGGGCAGCCAGGAGCCGGGCCGACGGAGCCCTAGATGTTCCAGGATGGGATAGCGTCTCGGTCCCCATAGATCTTCGTGACCTCCTCAGCCAGGTCGCGCCACACCATCCGGCAGAGCGCCGCGAAGCGGGGGTGACTCTTGACCTGCAGCACATCCCGGGGCCGCGGTAGGCCCGTGGGGTACGTCGCCTTCACGCCGCTCCGGGGGCCTGCCCGCATCACCACGATGGTGTCCGCTAGGGCCACGGCCTCCTCCAGGTCGTGGGTGACGAAGAGGATGGTCTTGGTCCCGCCGCCGCACAGCAGGAGGAGGTCCTGCTGGAGGAGGACCCGGGTTTGCGCGTCGAGGGAGGCGAAGGGCTCGTCCATGAGCAGAAGGTCCGGGTCGCACACCAGCATCTGCGCCAGGGCGGCCCGCTTCCGCATGCCCCCGGAGAGCTGCGCGGGGTAGTGGCGCTCGAAGCCCTTCAGCCCGACCCGGGCGATCCAGTCCTGGCAGCGCTCCCGCACCTCCTCCTCCCGGACCCCACGGAACCGCAGCCCCAGGGCCACGCTGTCGAAGGTCGTCTTCCAGGGCAGCAGAGCATCGTGTTGAAAGAGAAACCCGATCGTGTTCTGGACCCCGCGGACGAGTGCCCCGTTGATGGTGACCGTCCCGGCCGAGACCGGGGCCAGGCCCGCCACCAGCCGCAGCAGGGTGGACTTTCCGCACCCGCTGGGCCCCACGATGGCGGTGAAGCTCCCGGATGGGACCTCGAGGCTGGTCTCCTCCAGGACCGGGAAGGGAGAACCATCCGTCCCGGGGAAGACCTTGGAGACCCGCTGTAGAGAGACCGCTGTCATCGGCTCCGTTCGACGAACTCGTTGGTGAAGAGCAGGGAGAGATCGGGCCCGCCCGCCGCCGGCAGCAGCCCGGAGCTCCGCTGGGCCTCGATGACCCGGGTCACGTCTTCCGACTGGATCCTCCCGTCCGCGGGGTAGAGGTGCCCCTTGAACTGGTCCAGGATCTCGCCCAGCAGGGCCGGGTCGCCCCCCACCAGGAGGGACTCGGGGATCAACCCCGCGATGGTGGGACCCGGCTCCTTACTGATAAAGCGATTGGCTTTCACGATCGCGTTGCTCATCCGCTGGACGAGGGATGGGTTGCCGGCGATAACGTCCGGGCGGGTGATGAGTCCCATGAACTGGTACTGGCCCCCGAGGACGGTCTGCGCCTGGTGCTGGTCCATGAAGTTCACCAGGATGCGTGCGCCCTTCCGGGACGCCAGGGTGAGGGCCGGCTCCTGAACCATGGCGGCCTCAACCTGTCCGACCAGGAGCGTCTGAAGGATGTTCGGGCCTAGGGAGACGAAGGAGACCTTCTCCGGATCGATCCCGCTTTTCCGGAGAAGGAGCTGCACCAGGAGGTGATCCGTTGCTCCCAGGTTTCCCACGCCGACCTTCTTCCCGACCAGGTGCTCCGGGCCGGTGATCCGGCCAGCCTCCCCCGGCGCGACCACCAGGGCGAAGAAGGGCAGGCGGGCGGTCGAGGCCACCATCACGATCGGCTTCCCCCCCGCGGTGCTCTTGACGACCAGATCCATCGTCGTCCCGATAAAGTCCACGCTCTTGGCCTGCAGGGCCCCCACCGCCGGCGGACCCCCCTTCATGTAGATGAGCTGGACGTCCAGCCCCTCCTCGGCAAAGAAGCCCTTTGCCCGGGCCACCTCGAAGGGGATGACGCAGAGCAGTTGGCTGCAGAAGGCCAGGTCTAACTTGTGGTGGCCGTGACCGCTGGCGGCGTGCGGAGGAAGCGCGACGCCGACGGAGATCTTGTCTTTCTCGGCCGCCGCCGCAGGGGCCGACGGGCCGGCCAGACCCAGAAGAAGGATGCAAACCGCCAGGACCGCTGACGTTCTCCGGTGCTGTCTCATCCTGGACCTCCTCTTGAGAATGTCAATCGGAGTACTCAACATTGCCCCACAAAAAAATCCCTTAACGCTGCACCCTGCCCCGTCCAAACCACCGGGCGCCTCCCCACTGATCCCCTCCGAGGCTCCCGCCTACCACCACACATGAGCCTGGACCCCCTCCTCGTACTCCGCGACCTCCTTCTGCCAGATGCCGAGGCTCATGTACTTCCACCCCCCATCGCAGAACACGCACACGATGGTGCCCCGGTCCATCTTGAGGGCCGTCCGGATCGCGCCATAGAGCACGGCCCCTGAGGAGACCCCCGCAAAGATCGCCTCTTTTAGGGTCAGCTCCTTGGTCATGGTGAAGGCTGTCCGGGAGTCCACTATGATCTTTCCGTCGAGCAGGCTCTGGTCGAGGATCGGCGGGATGAACCCCTCGTCCAGGCTCCGAAGTCCCTGGACCGTGTCTCCGGGGTGCGGCTCCGTGGCGATGATCTTTACCCGCGGGTTTGCCTCCCGGAGTCGCCGGCCGACCCCCATCAGGGTCCCGCCGGTGCCCAGGCCCGCTACGAGCACGTCCACCTCCGGCATGTCGCGGAGGATCTCCGCACCGGTGGTCTCATAGTGCGCCTTCGGGTTCGCCTGATTGCCATACTGGTAGAGGAGATGGTACGTCGCGTCCGCGGCGGCCAGCGCTTTGGCCATTTCGATCGAGCCGTTCGTCCCCCGCTTTGCCTCCGAGAAGATCATCTCGGCCCCGTAGAGGGCGAGGAGCTGCTTCCGCTCCTCGGTGATATTCTCGGGCGTGACCACCCGGACCTTGTAGCCCTTCAGCCGCCCGATCATCGCCAGGGCGATCCCGGTGTTCCCGCTGGTCGGCTCGAGGAGCGTCTTCGCCGGTGTCAGACCCTCGGTCCGCTCTGCTTCCTCGATCATGTACTTGGCGATCCGGTCCTTCAGGCTCCCGGTGGGATTGTGCCCCTCCAGCTTGGCGAAAATCCGGACGGATGGCTTCGGGCTCATCCGCGGGAGCTCCACCAGAGGCGTGTTCCCGATGGCACTGACGATGTCCCGCTCGGACATTACTCCCCCGCGCCGGAGGGGCTTCCGCCCGGCCGGCCGGCGCTGCTCAGGCCCATCCGCCAGCCACGGCCGGCAGGATGGAGAGAACGTCCCCATCCTTCAGCGGCGTGTCCAGGGCCTGGATGAAGCGGACGTCCTCGTCGTTCACGTAGATGTTCACGAAGCGGTGCAGACGGCCGCCGTCCTCCAGCACCCGCTCCCGGAAGCCCGGATGCTGCCGCTCCAGGTCCTCCAGCGCCTCCCGGACGGTCCGCCCGGACGCCCTCAGGGTCTTGGCGCCGGCCGTGTGCTTCCGCAAAATCTGAGGGACGTGGACCTCAATGGTCGCCATCCTGCCGCTCCTCATTATCCCGGCGCGCCCCAAGAAGGGTGCGACGCTGACACGTAGCGCAGCGACTTCCAGAAGTCAACCGGATTCCATTTTCCGCCCTCAGCGCTTCTTGACCAGGATGCTCCAGGCCTCCCCCCCGAGCGGGCCCACGGCTAACACCTCGTTCCCCTCGCTGACCAGGCTCGCCGGGACGTTCTCCGCCGACTCGGGGTTGTCCACGATCACCCGGAGGACCTTGCCCGGCTCCAGGTCCTCCAGGGCCAGCTTCGACTTGACAAAGGTGTAGGGGCAGACCTCCCCCCGGAGGTTCAGCTCCCCGTCCACTTGCACGGACTCGCACATCCCGCACTCCTCAGGACCCGGGGGCTCCCGCTCGGGCAACGCCACCTACGGGCCCACGCGACGGGTTGCCACCCCGTGGGGATCGCCGCCTACCAGGGGCACCTTCTTGATCACGCTGCGCGAGGCGACGTCAATGACGGAAATGCCCGGCTCCTTCCCGGTGACAAGCTGGGGATCGCCGGTCTGCGCCTGCCCGCGCGTCGTGACGAAGGCGCGCGTCCCGTCCGGGGAGAAGGCGATGATGTCCGTCTTGTCCCCCACGTTCGGGATCGTGGCGACGAGACCGCCGGTCGCCACGTCAATGATGGAGATGTCCCCGGACTGGCGGTTCGGGACCCACGCCTGCCTCCCGTCGGCCGTGAGGGCTATCCCGTGGGCCTCCTTCCCGTGAACCAGATCCTTGATCACCGCGTCCTCTCGGGTGTCCACGATGGAGACCTTGTTCTCCCCACCCCCGGTGACGACGAGACGCCCCCCATCGGTGCTGCGGACCATCCCCATCGCCCCCTTGCCGACGTTCGGGACCGTCTTGGTCACCTCGAGCGTGGCCGTATTAATCACGGAGAGCGTCGCATCCCCGCCGTTGGAGACGTATGCCTTCTTGCCGTCCTGGGAGAAGACGACCAGGGCCGGGGCCTTGCCGACCGAGATGGTCTTAACCAGGTCGTGCTTGAGGGCGTCAACAACACTGACCGTCCCATCCCCCGGATTGGCCACGTAGGCCCGCTTCCCGTCCGGCGAGAAGGTGACGGCGTGGGCGGTCTTCCCGGCTGGGATAATTGCCACCGTCTTCCGGCTCGCCGTGTCAATGACCGTCACATTGCTGGAGCCGACGTTGGCCACCCAGGCGGATTTCCCATCGGCGGTGAAGGTCACGTTGTGCGGCTTTGTCCCGGCAGGGACCTCGGCGATGACTTCGAGGGTCTTCCCGTCCAGGATCTGGACCTTGTTGATCGCCTGGTTCGCCACCCAGACCTCGTAGCCGGAGCCTCCCGCCCCGGCCAGCGTCCCGCAGCCGGCCGTCACCACAAGCACCCCGAGGAACATCGCTGCCCATCCCTGGCTCGTCATTGGCGCGCGCATAGGCCCTCCCCATTTCACCGACCCATTCACCGCTTCTCGATCTCGATCTCCCACAGCGCATTTCCCGTTTTTTCGACCCGGAGCACCCGGTGCCCAGCTCCCTCCGCCCAGCGGGGGATGTCCTCCACCGACATCGGGTAGTCCACCAGCACCCGTAGCCGCTCTCCCGGAGCCCGCGCCGTCATGGCCCGTTGGGCCATGATGAGCGGGTACGGGCAAATCTCTCCCCGGGTATCCAGTACCGTGGCAGGGGCCGTCTCGGCCTTCTCCGTCATGCAGCCCCCCCTACCGCTCCACGGGTGCCGTGGGGTCGTTGCCCCAGTCAATCCAGGAGCCGTCGTAATTCTTCACGTCGGCGTAGCCCAGGAGCTTGGCCACGAACCAGTTATGGGCCGACCGCACGCCGGTCCGGCAGTAGGTGATGACGGGCGTCCCGGGCTTGGCCCCGGCCCCGGCGAAGAGCTTCTTCAGTTCCTCCGGCGACTTGAAGGTCTTCTCCTCGGTGATCGTGCTCGCCCAGTCGAGGTGCGCCGCCCCCGGGATATGCCCCTTGGCCTTGATGTCGGGGTCCTCGTTCGTGCCCGCGTACTCCGCCGTGCTCCGGGAGTCCACCAGGGCAAACGATTTTTCCTTCAGGTTCTTCTTCAGCCAGTCGGCCGTCACGATCAGGTCCGGGTTCGGCCTGGCCACGAATTTCCGGGGAGCCACCTTGGGCTCGTCGGTCGTGAGCGCCCGTCCCTCCTTCGTCCACTTCGTGAGGCCGCCGTTCAGGACGGAGGCCTTGGTGTGGCCGAAGAAGTCCAGGACGTAGACGAGCCGGGCCGCCAAAAGCCCGCCGGCATCATCGTAGGCGACCACGTGTACCGAGCCATCAATCCCGAGCCGGCTGAAGAGAGCCTCGGCCTTCGCCGGCGGCATCGGGAAGCCCTGCCGGTTGGACGGGACATCGTCCAGCTCCCGCCAGGCCACATAGACGGCTCCGGGGACGTGCCCCTTCCGGTATGCCTCCCGGCCCTCCGGGTCGGCCTTGAGCCGGAGGTCCACCAGCCGCTGCTGGAGGTCCCCCACATGGTCGGCGACTTCTTTCGTCTCCGCCAGAAGACGGGGATTGGCGAACCTCTCCTTGGCCGCCTCCTGTCCCCAGCACTGCGCCAGCACACCGGCTGGCCACGCCAGGAGGAGGGCCACCGCCACCACAGCCACGCTGGCCCGTCTGCTACGCTCGCTCCGCATGTCGCACGCTCCTTCCGACCAGCACGTCACCAAAGAGAATGAGGGTCGCGGACCAGACCCCCGCTACGATCCCGGCCGTCGCCGCGATGCTCGACATAGCCAGGGTGGAAAACCCGGTCAGGCTGTGTCCCACGGTACAACCGCCGCCGATCGCGGCGCCGATTCCCATCACCACCCCGCCCCCGAGGGCCTGGAGGAGGCGCTGGGGCCCAGGGCTCCGCCACTTGAACTCGCCGTGCCAGCGGGCCGAGACGTACGAGCCCAGGGGGATCCCCAGCCACATGACGCTCGCCCAGTTCAGGGCCTCCACCTGGCCCAGGAGGGCCACCCGCATATAGGAATAGACGGGCTCCGTGACCGAAAGCCCGAACTGCCGGCCGGTTAGCGCGGAGAGCGGCCAGGCGGCAAGCGCGATGAGGCCGATGGCGAGTCCGGTCACAGGCCAGGTCCAGCCTCCCTGGTACGCCACCCTGGCCGGCCTCCGGAGGAACCAGAAGCCGACCAGGAGGGCGAAGGCCGCGATGACGATCCACGGGCTGAGACCGAGCAGGCTGGCCGCCGTGGCCGGTGGGCCTTCGCCGATGACCGCGGTTCGCAGCCGATGCTGCAGGGGCTCGAGGAGGCCGCCGCTCGTCATCATGATCCCGAGGCCAAATCCCACCAGGCTGATCCACGAGGCCACCATCCCCTCACCCGACCGGTAGGAGACGCCCGTCGTTCACCCGCCCGAGAGGACCATCCCCCAGCCGAAGACGAGGCCGCCCAGGAGCGCGGCCTGCCACCAGAAGGGGGCCATCCCCATCTGGAACCAGCCGAGTCCCGCCAGGGCATGGACCCCGGCCATCTGGATGAGCAGCGCCAGCGCCCACGCCCGGACCAGCGTCGAGTCGCGAATGAGGAAGACATCCCGGAAGGCGGTGTTCAGGCAGAAGCGTCCCCGCTGCAGGGCGTAGCCGAAGGCCAGCCCCACCGGCAGTCCCAGGATGAGCGCCTTGAGCACGCGTCTCTCCTACCAGGTGACGAGCCGGTCGTGGGCGGCGAGCACCTCCACGATCTCGGCGTCACTCAGGGGCTTGCCCCGGTCCGCGGGAAGCCCGCGGGCCTCGAGGTCCACCGCCGAGGCGTACAGGGGCAGGGCCGTCTCGCGCCGGGAGAGCACGCCGTCCTGCAGGAGCAGGACCGCCACCTCGTGGCGCCCGGCCTGAGCCTCGGCCACCTGCCAGCCCATCTCCTCCCTCGGGTGCCGGATGATGTGGAGGATCCGCATCGGCTTTCTTCCGGCCTAGAACGGGACGACCATGTCCGCGTCGGTGAGCAGGTTCAGAATCTCTCCGAGCTCCAGGGCCTCGACATCAGGCCGCAGGGTGAGGCCCGGTCGCTGGCGCACGGCGGCGGCGTCGGCCACCAGGCGCTGGCCGAGCGCTTTGAGGGCTACGAGGTGCTTCTCCAGGTCCGGAGCGCCGGCCACAGCGGGCCGCAAGGTACCGACGGCATAGACCCCGTCCCCGACGAAGCACGCGGTTACGCGCTGCCCCCCGGCCAGCGTATAGCCCACGGCAACCCGCAACGCCTCGGCCGTCTTCTCCGAGGTGAGCGGCGGCCGCCGGATGAGGACCGTCACCTGCTTACCCATCATCCCCTCAGCAGAAGGTCAGCACCCGGTCGGCCCGGGCGACCATCTGGGCGTGGTCATGCTGGCTGCCGAAGCGCACGCCCGGGAGGGCGTTCTCCTTCGTCACTCCCCGGGGTCCCGCGCTCGTCGCGCACAGGGTGATCGCCGCACCGAACTCCATCAGGCGGACGAAGTCGCCGCTCACCGGGTGCTTGGGCGCCGCCACGACGTTGTAGACCCCGTCGTTCATCAGGAACAGCTCCACGCGGTGGCCGGTCTCGAGCGCCGCCTCTGCGAGCCGGATGACCGTCCGGGCATCGGCCCGCTCGGGCGAGGTGGTCAGGAGAAAGCCGAACGTCATCTAGCTCACCCTCTGCCCCGCGGGGACCCCGCAGAACTCGTGGTAGTCAAGCAAGTCCGTGATCGTCGGGGCATCGCCGCAGACCGGGCAGGCCTTATCCCGGCGGAACTGGACCTGGCGGAACTCCATGGTCATCGCGTCAAAGAAGAGCATGCGTCCGGCCAGCGACTCTCCGATCCCGAGCAGGACTTTGATCGCCTCGATTCCCTGGATGCACCCGATGATCCCGCACAGGACCCCGAGGATCCCGGCCTCCTGGCAGGAGGGGACGAGGCCTGGCGGCGGCGGGGAGGGATAGAGGCACCGGTAACAGCCCTGACCGGGGAGAAAGACCGCGGCCTGCCCTTCGAACCGGAAGAGGCTCCCGTCCACGAGAGGCTTCTTCAGGAAAACGCAGGCGTCGTTCAGCAGGTAGCGGGTGGGGAAGTTATCGCAGCCGTTCACCACCACGTCGTAGGCCTGCAGGATCTCCTTCACGTTGGCACTCGAGAGCTGGACCGGATGGGCCTCCACCTTCACGTCCGGATTGATCTCGGCAATGGTGTCCGCCGCCGAGTCCACCTTGAGCCGCCCCACGTCCTTCGTCCGGTGGAGGAGCTGCCGCTGCAGGTTACTCAGGTCCACCCGGTCGAAGTCCACGATCCCGATCCGTCCTACCCCCGCAGCCGCCAGGTACAGGCCGGCCGGGGAGCCCAGTCCCCCCGCCCCGACCAGGAGGACGCTGCTGTTCAAGAGCTTCCGCTGCCCCTTCCCGCCCATCTCCGGGAGAATAATGTGGCGGCTGTACCGCCGGATCTGCTCCTCGCTGAATGGCAAAGCACCGCCGGCGATGGCCGGGATCAGGGCTACCTCGTCCCCGTCTCGCAAGGGGGTCCGGGCCCCCCCCAGGTCCTCCACCGCCCGGTCGTTGACGTAGACGTTCACGTGGCGGTGGATGGCCCCCAGCTCGTCCACGACCCGTTCCCGGAGGCCGGGGAAACGGTCCTCCAGGACGGCGAGGAGACCGGCCAGGTCGGCCGCCTCCGCCTCCACCTGGGCGATGTTCCCCGTCAGCTTCCGGAATGGGGTGGGGATGTACACCGTCACGGGCATGCCTTGCCTCTCCTCGTTCGACCTGTCTCCAGGCGCGCCGCGCCTTACAGGGGGACGCTCAGGTAGCGCTCGCCCGTGTCGGGGAGCACCGTGACCACTACCTTGCCGGCGCCCAGCTCTCGGGCCACCTTCACGGAGGCGAAGACATTCGCCCCCGCCGAGACCCCCAGCAACAGCCCTTCCTCCCGGGTCAGGCGCCCCGTCATCTTCAGGGCATCGTCGTCGGCCACCGCGATGATCTCGTCCAGGACGGCACGGTTCAGGACCCCGGGGACGAAGGAGGCGCCGATCCCCTGGATGGCGTGGGGACGGGCCTTCCCCCCTTGCAGGACCGGGGACCGGGCCGGCTCCACGGCCACTACCCGGACCCCCGGGACCTCTCGCTTGAGGACCTCCCCCACCCCGGTGATGGTCCCCCCGGTCCCGACGCCAGCCACGAACGCGTGCAGGTCGCCCCCGGTGGCCTCCAGAATCTCCCGCGCCGTGGTCTGGCGGTGGATCTCCGGGTTTGCGGGGTTCTCAAACTGCTGGGGCATGAAGTAGTCCGGGTGCTCCCGGCAGAGCTCCTCCGCGGCGTACACCGCCCCCGTCATCCCCTCGATGGCCGGCGTCAGGATCACCTCCGCCCCGAAACGGGCCAAGAGCGTTCGCCGCTCCACGCTCATGTCGTCCGGCATTGTGAGGATGAGCTGATACCCCTTCACGGAGCAGACCAGAGCCAAGCCGATCCCGGTGTTGCCCGACGTGGGCTCCACGATCGTCGCGCCGGGTTTGAGAAGCCCGTCCCGCTCCGCCGCCTCCACCATGGACAGGGCGATCCGGTCCTTCACGCTGCCCCCCGGGTTGACCGACTCCAGCTTCCCGAGGATGCGGGCCCCGCCTCGAGGGCTCAGCCGAGGGAGGGCGACCAGAGGTGTCCCGCCGATGAGATCTAGCGCGTTCCGGGCAACCCGAGCCATGCGTTCCCTCCGTCGGTCCGGCTAGATCCGGCTAGATCCGGTAGCTGACGGCGCCCGGTGCGATCTTCAGCATGGCGCGGTGGCAGATGTCCTCGAGCGTGGTCTTGTCAATGATGTTGGCGATCGCCTGGTAGACCTCGTCCCAGACGCTCTGGAAGCCGCAGATCGGCTCCACCGGGCACTTGTCATGGCTGGTGGGGTCCACACAGAAGATCGGGGCCGGAGAGCCGTCCATCAGCCGGACGATCTCCCCGACCGTGATCTGGCCCGGCGGCTTGGCCAGGTAGTAGCCGCCCTTCACGCCGCGCTTACTCTCCAGGAAGCCGGCCCGCTTCAGGATCAGGAGGAGCTGCTCCAGGTAGCGGACGGGGATATGCCGGCGCTTGGCAATTGCCTCGATCGGGAGGGGTCCCCGGTTATAGTTCATCGCCAGTTCCTGCATGGCCCGGGTGGCGTAATCCCCTTTCGCCGAGATCCTCATGACCTTCCCCCTCGCCCTGTGGGCGAGATCCAAAACTCAGAACACGACCTTCCCTATTGATTTGATCAACAATTAGCATTGGCTCTTGATCCCTGTCAAGCGGCTTTTTCTCGGCCAACCTGCGACATCCTGGACGACCGAACCCCTTCACGCGCCGGCCTTTCCAATTGACAGGTCTCCGGAGCGCTCCGTATACTCTGGCCAGCACCGGCCCCCCGGGCCTCCGGGGCCGCAGCCGGGGCGGGGAGGGGCATGCGCCGTTGACGCCGGATGAGCGGGCGGCATTGCTCACGATGGCCCGGCGGGCCCTGGAAGAGCACCTGCTCGGGAGCGTTTCCGGCGGGCTGCCGGAGATTTCGCCCTCCCTGGACCAGCCCGGGGCAGCCTTTGTGACCCTCCGCTCGGGGGGCGATCTGCGCGGCTGCGTCGGGTCTCTGGAGCCCACGAAAACCCTGGCCGCCACGATTGCGCACTGCGTGGTCTCCGCCGCCACCTCCGACCCCCGCTTTCCCCCTGTCGTCCCTGACGAGCTGGGCCGGCTCACCATCGAGATCTCGATCCTCTCCGCCTTGCAGCCCCTGGAGAACGTGGTGCAGTTGATCCCCGGGACCCATGGGGTCTGCGTGAACGCCGGCGAGCAACGGGGGGTCCTCCTCCCGCAGGTGGCCACCGAGCAGGGGTGGGACCGGGAGACATTCCTGGACTTTGCCTGCCGGAAGGCCCTGCTCGCCGCGGATGCCTGGCGGCAGGGAGCCGAGCTCCACATCTTCACGGCCGAGGTTTTCGGCGAAGCGGAACCCCCCCGTGCCACGCCGGCCTGACCCGACGCCAATGGGGCCCCTCACCTACAAACAGGCTGGTGTGGATCTCGCCGGCGCGGAGGCGTTCGTCCAGCGGATCAAGGGACTGGCCGCGAAAACCCGGCGACCCGAGGTCCTGGCCGACATCGGGAGCTTCGCCGGCCTCTTCGCTCTCCCCTCCCGATACCGGAGCCCCGTCCTGGTCGCCTCCACAGACGGCGTCGGCACCAAGCTGAAGATCGCCCAGCAGGCCGGCCGGCACCGGACAATCGGGATTGACCTGGTGGCGATGTCAGCCAACGATGTCCTGGTGTGCGGCGCCGAGCCTCTCTTCTTCCTGGACTATCTCGCCACCGGTCAGTTGGAGCCGTCCGTTGCCGAGGAGATCCTGGCCGGGGTCGCCGAGGGGTGCTGCGAGGCCGGGTGCGCCCTCCTGGGGGGCGAGACGGCCGAGATGCCCGACTGCTACGGTGCTGGAGAGTACGACCTGGCCGGCTTCCTGGTGGGGGTGGTGGAGCGGGAGCGGGTCGTGGATGGGCGAACGGTCGTTCCCGGGGACGTGGTCCTAGGTCTGCCGAGCAGCGGCCTGCACAGCAACGGGTTCAGCCTCGCCCGCCGCGCCCTCCTGGAGCGGGCCGGCTACGCGCTGGACGCCGTCCTTGCCCCCCTGGCGCGCCCGCTGGTAGACGAGTTGCTGACGCCCACCCGGATCTACGTCCGCGCCATCCGCCACTTGCTGGAGGCGCTCCCGGTGAAGGCGATGGCCCACATCACGGGAGGCGGCCTGGTGGGCAACCTCCCGCGCGTCCTGCCCGCCGGCTGCCGCGCGGTCCTGGACGCCTCCGCCTGGCCGGAGCCGCCCGTCTTTGGCCTCATCGAGCGGGCCGGGGATGTGCCGGCCGAGGAGATGCTGCGGGTCTTCAACCTGGGGATCGGCTTCGTTCTGGTCGTGGCGGAAGCGGACGCCGGGCGGGCGCTGAGCCTGCTGGCAGGTGCCGGAGAGGTCGCGGCCCGCATCGGCCGCATCGTGGCCGGAGAGCGCGGCGTGGACGTGCGTCACCGGCAGGGGGCGCGGGGATGACGGTCGCCCGGCGCCTGCGCGTGGGGGTCCTGGTCTCGGGGCGCGGGTCCAACCTGCAGGCGATCCTGGACACCAGCGCTGCCGGGCGCCTCAGCGCCGACGTGGTGGTGGTCCTGTCCGACGTGGCCGACGCCTACGCCCTCGAGCGCGCGCGCCAGCGCAACATCCCGGCCCTCTTCGAGGACCCGAAGGCCCATCCCACCCGGGAGGCCTTTGACAAGGCCCTCATCGGCCACCTCGAGCAGCACCGGGTGGATCTGGTCTGCCTGGCCGGGTTCATGCGTCTCCTGACTCCCGCCTTCGTGGCCCATTACCGGCACCGGATCATGAACATCCACCCCGCCCTCCTCCCGGCCTTCCCGGGATTGCACGTCCAGCGGAAGGCCCTGCAGCACGGGGTCAAGTTCACCGGCTGCACCGTCCACTTCGTGGACGAAGGGACCGACACCGGCCCCATCATCATCCAGGCGGTCGTCCCGGTGCTCAACGACGACACGGAGGAGGCCCTCTCCGTGCGGATCCTCCGCTACGAGCATCATATATATGCGCGGGCAATCCAGCTCTTCGCGGAAGGTCGCCTTCAGGTCCGGGGGCGACGAGTCATCTGCGCGCCCGCCCCCGACGGCGGGACGCCGCCGGACTTCGGCGGCCTCAACCCCTGACCATGGGAGAGCTCGTGAAAGTCCGCCGCGCGCTCCTGAGTGTCTCCGACAAGCGGGGCCTGGCCGAGTTCGCCCGGGCCTTAGCCGCCTGGGGGATCACGCTCCTCTCCACCGGCGGCACAGCGAGGGCGCTCAGGGAGGCCGGGGTGCCGGTGACCGAGGTCAGCGAGGTCACCCGCTCTCCCGAGATGCTGGATGGCCGCGTCAAGACCCTCCACCCCGCCATCCACGGGGCTATCCTGGCCCGCCGTGACCTGCCGGCACACCAGCGAGAGCTTGAGGCGGCCGGCATCGTCCCCATTGACCTGGTCTGCGTGAACCTGTACCCGTTCCGCGAGACGGTGGCTCACCCTGGTGTGAGTACCGCGGAGGCCCTGGAGCAGATTGACATCGGCGGCCCCGCCCTCCTCCGGTCGGCGGCCAAGAACCATCCAGCCGTCGCCGTCGTGGTGAACCCGGAGCGCTACGCCGCCATCCTGGCCGAGCTCACGGCGAGCGGCGGGGCTCTCTCCGATCCCACCCGGGCGGCGCTGGCTGCCGAGGCCTTCCGGCACACCGCGCTCTACGATGCCGCCATCGCCACTCACCTGGCGCAGGAGGAAGCTTCACCGTTTCCCTCGGTCCTGGCGCTGGCCGCCGAGAAAGTCCAGGACCTGCGGTACGGCGAAAACCCGCACCAGGCGGGCGCCTTCTACCGCGTGCCAGGGCTCGGGGGTCTGGGGCAAGCCCGGCAGCTCCAGGGCAAGGAGCTCTCCTACAACAACCTCCTGGACTGCGACGCAGCGTGGGCGGCCGCCCACGACCTGCCAGGCGCCGGGTGTGTCGTCGTGAAGCACACGAACCCCTGCGGCGCCGCGCTGCGGCCGTCTCAGGTCGAGGCCTACCGTCGGGGGCGGGACACCGACCCCACCTCCGCCTACGGTGGGATCCTGGGGTTCAATCGGCCGCTCGAGGCGCCCGCAGCCGTTGAGATCGCCCAGACGTTCGTGGAGGTGGTGGTGGCGCCGGGCTATACCGAAGGCGCCCTGACCGCGCTCAAGGGCCGCAAGAACCTCCGCCTCCTGGTGGTGCCGGAAGGAGAACTGACGCGCCAGGAGCTCCGGAGCGTGGGGGGCGGCCTCCTGCTCCAGGAGGCTGACCGGGCGACCCTTGAGGAGCAGGCGCTCAGGGCCGTGACGCGGCGTGCCCCCACGACGCAAGAGATGGCCGACCTGCGCTTCGCGTGGATCGTGGTCAAGCACGTGAAGTCGAACGCCATCGTCTTCGCCCATGACGGAGCCACGGTGGGGGTGGGGGCCGGGCAGATGAGCCGGGTGGACGCCTGTCGCCTCGCGGTGATAAAAGCCTGTTTCCCGACCAAAGGGAGCGTTGTCGCCTCCGACGCCTTTATCCCGTTCCGGGACGCCCTGGACGCGGCCGCAGAGGCCGGGGCCACGGCCGTCATCCAGCCGGGCGGCTCCGTCCGGGACACCGAGGTCATCCAGGCGGCCGACGAGCATGGGATGGCGATGGTCTTCACGGGAATGCGGCACTTCCGTCACTAGGAGCAGGGGGGACCGGCGATGAAGATCTTGGTGGTCGGCTCGGGGGGCCGGGAGCACGCGCTCGTTTGGAAACTGGCCCAGAGTCCCCGCGTGAAGCTGCTCTACGCCGCCCCCGGCAACGCCGGCATCGCTGAGCAGGCCGAGTGCGTCCCGGTGGGAGCCACGGACGTGCCCGCCCTGGCGCTCTTCGCCGAGAAGGAAAGGATTGACCTCACGGTGGTCGGGCCGGAGGTGCCCCTCACGTTAGGCCTGGTGGACGAGCTTCACCGCCGGGGCCTCCGGGCCTTCGGCGCCTCCCGGGCTGCCGCCCAGATCGAGGGGAGCAAGGCCTTCGCCAAGGCTCTGATGGTCAAGTACGGCATCCCCACGGCCGCCTTTCGGGAGTTCAGCGAGCCGGACGCCGCCCTCGCCTACGTCCGGGAACGGCGCGTCCCGATCGTGGTCAAGGCGGACGGGCTCGCCGCCGGAAAGGGGGCCCTGGTCTGCCGGACGCTGGCGGACGCTGTGGCCGCCGTCCGTCTCATCATGGAGCAACGGGCCTTCGGGGAGGCGGGAGACCGGGTCGTCGTGGAGGAGTGCCTGGAGGGGGAGGAGGCGTCTTTCCTGGCCTTCACCGACGGGAAGACAGTGCTACCGCTCGCCTCGGCTCAGGATCACAAGCCGATCTACGACAATGACGAGGGGCCTAACACCGGGGGGATGGGGGCCTACTCCCCCGCCCCCGTGGTGAGCGCAGCGCTCCATCGCCAGATCATGGACCGGGTCATGGTCCCCACCGTCCGGGCCATGGCGGCCGAGGGCCGGCCCTACCGGGGCGTGCTCTACGCCGGCGTCATGATCAAGGACGGGGAGGCGAAGGTTCTGGAGTTCAACGCGCGCTTCGGCGACCCGGAGGCCCAACCCCTGCTTCTCCGGATGGACAACGACCTGGTGCCGGTCCTGGAGGCGGTGCTCGACGGCCGCCTCCACGAGGTCACCCTTCAATGGAAGGAAGACGCTGCCGTCTGCGTGGCGATGGCCTCGGGCGGCTACCCCGGCACCTACCAGAAGGGAAAGGTCATCCACGGTCTCGAGGAGGCGGCGAAGGTGGACGGGGTTGTGATCTTCCATGCCGGGACGGCTCGGCGGGGGGCCCACCTCGTGACCGACGGCGGGCGCGTCCTGGGGGTCACCGGGCGGGGCCGGGACGTGCGGGAGGCGATCGCGCGGACCTACGAGGCGGTTCGACGGATCACCTGGGAGGGGGCCCACTTCCGGAGCGACATCGGGGCCAAGGCGCTTCGGTATCCTCGATAGGAGAAACCTCTGTGGCCGGAGAGACACCGTTGGTCGGGATCCTGATGGGGAGCGAGTCGGACCTCCCGGTGATGGAGGAGGCGGCGAGGGTCCTGGAGGAGAACGGGATCCCCCACGAGGTCCGGATCTGTTCCGCCCACCGGACCCCGGAGCAGGCCGCCGCCTACGCCCGGAAAGCAGCGGGGCGCGGGCTGAAGGTGCTCATCGCCGGGGCCGGCGGCGCGGCTCACCTGGCCGGCGCCCTGGCGGCCGGGACCGTCCTTCCGGTGATCGGCGTTCCCCTCGACTCCTCCCCCTTGCAGGGCCTCGATGCCCTCCTCGCGACGGTCCAGATGCCGGCGGGGGTCCCCGTGGCGACCGTGGCGATCGGGAAGGCCGGAGCCCGAAACGCCGCGCTGCTCGCCCTGGCCATCCTGGCCACGGCGGACCCGGCTCTCCGCGGGCGGCTGGAGGCTGCCCGTCAGGTTCTGGCAGAGAAGGTCCAGGCGGCGGATAAGGCCCTCCAGGAGAAACGGCGCCGCTGAGGGCGCATCGAAAAGGCAGGTCAGGCCTCTTCCGCGGCGGCCCGCTCAGGAGATACGGAAATGCCCACCGAGGAGCCCGTCCGGCTCACCAGTCTCTCCCACGGGGCGGGGTGAGCCTGCAAAATCAGTCCGTCGGACCTGGCCCAGGTCCTGGGCCAGCTGCCCAAGATCACCGATCCGAACGTCCTCGTGGGGCCGGAGACCTCCGACGACGCGGCGGTGTACCGCCTGACACCCGAGCTGGCCATCGTCCAGTCGGTGGACTACATCACCCCCGTCGTGGACGATGCCTACGCCTGCGGGGCGGTGGCGGCGGCCAACTCCCTGAGCGACATCTACGCCATGGGGGCGCGCCCACTGTTCGCCCTGAACGTGGTCGGCTTTCCCACCGGCACCCTCCCCCTGTCGGTCCTGGAGGCCATCATGAAGGGAGGGGCAGACAAGGTGGTGGAGGCAGGGGCGTCCATCGTCGGCGGGCACAGCATTGACGACCCCGAGCCGAAGTACGGCCTGGTGGTAACGGGGGTCGTGCATCCCGAAAAGATCTTGACAAACGCTGGGGCCCGGGTCGGGGACGATCTCATCCTGACGAAGCCACTCGGCATGGGGATCATCACCACCGGGATCAAGCGCCAGAAGGTGGAGGCGGCCACGGTGGATTTGGCGGTGGCCACGATGAGCACGCTGAACCGCTATGCCGCCGAGGTCATGGAGGCGGTCGGGGGTGTTCACGCCTGCACGGACATCACCGGGTTCGGCCTCCTGGGTCATCTGCGCGAGGTCGCCGCCGCCAGCCGGGTGGGGGCGACGATCTCGCTTCGGGCTGTGCCCGTCCTCCCCGAGGCCTGGAAGTTGGTCCGCGAGGGGATCTGCCCCGGCGGGACACGCCGGAACCTGAAATCGCTGGAGGGGAACGTGGAATGGGCTCCCGGGATGGGCGAGGACGTCCGCCTCGTCCTCTCCGACGCCCAGACCTCGGGGGGCCTCCTCATGGCCGTGGGGAAGGCGAAGAGTCAGGAGATGCTCCGGCGCTTGAGCAACACCAAAGGGGTGCTGGCTGCGGCGCGGATCGGCGAGGTGACGGCGGGGCCGGCGGGGAAGATCCAGGTGGTCCCCTGAGCTAGGAGGGAGCGGGGACGTTGGTCCTGTTGTGATTCTGGAGTAATTCCTCGATCACCCGGAGCACCTCCGGGGCGACCGTCTCGAACTGGATGCCAATGCCGGCCGGCCCCCGCGGGTCCCCGGGGCCCCGTGTCCAGACAACCCGACCCAGGAGCGAGAGGCGGGGCTTGGCCGGGATGTTGAAGATGAGCTGGACGGCGCGGCCGGGCGGGAGGAGGAACTCGGTCTGAAGGAAGACTCCCCCTCGGCTGAGGTTCAGGGACTGGGCCGAGAAGAAGGGTCCCCCGCTCCCGTATTCGATCTGAATCCGGACGGGGGCGCGCTTGTCGTTCTGGACCATGCTCTCCATGCGGCTTGCCTTCCCGTGACGCCGGACACGCGATCCCTTGGCTGGCTTAGCAGATTCCATGCCAGCCCGCCCTCAAGAGCCGGAATTCCCCCGCTTTCGTGCCGCCCGCCTTCCCTCTTCTCCCCTCACCCGCATAGCGAGGCCTTTTGTAACACCATGAGCACAGCCCTTCCAAAGCCCGCCCCATGCTGGTGAGAAAAGAGACCTTCCGGGTGCGCGAGTTTCGTCTCCACTGCGGCGTCACCCTTCCGGAGGTCGCGGTCGGATACGAGAGCTACGGGACGCTCAGCCCGGCCCGGGACAACGCCGTCCTCATATGCCACTACTTCTCCGGGACCTCGCACGCCGCCGGTCGCTACAGCCCCGAAGAGGCGCTGCCCGGCTACTGGGACGCGGTCATCGGCCCCGGGAAGCCCTTCGACACGACGCACTGCTTCGTCCTGAGCGTGGACAGCCTCTGCAACCTCAACGTGAAGGACCCCCGCGTCGTGACAACAGGCCCGGCCACGGTGAATCCGGCGACGGGCACCCCCTACGGGATGACCTTTCCGCCGGTGGCGATCCGGGACTTCGTGGAGGTCCAGCGGCTCCTCCTCGACGCCCTGGGGATCCAGCGGGTCGTGGCGGTCGCCGGGCCGTCAATGGGGGGCCTCCAGGCGCTCGAGTGGGCCATCGCCTACCCCGAGCGGGTCGCGCGGATGCTCTCGGTGACCAGCGTAGCAAGCCTAGGCCCCTGGACCCTCATGATGCCGGGACACGCCGCCACCGAGGCGATCCGGCTCGACCCCCGCTGGAACGGCGGGGACTACTACGGCAAGGCCGAGCCGACCGAGGGGCTCGTGCTGGCCCTGAAGATCGTCTCCGCAATCGCCCGCTGCCCTGCCTGGGCTGACGCGACCTACGGTCGCCGCCCGGCGGACCCCGCAGCGCCTCCCGACTCCTCGCCGACCGGCCGCTTCCTGATCGAGGCGGAGCTGGACGCGCTGGCCCGGACACGGGCAGCACTCATGGATGCCAACCACTACCTGTACCTGGCCCGTGCCAACGCCGCCTACGAGCCGGGCTCCGGCCTTTTCCCCGTGGAGGAGGCGTTCCGGCGGATCCGGGCCCGGTGCCTCCTCCTCCCCTGCCGGAGTGACCTCTTCCTCCCCCCCACCGAGACGGTCAGGCTGGCGGCTGCCCTCGAGCGGGCCGGCGTGACCGTCACCCTCGCGCAGCTGGCCAGCGACGGGGGACACCTGGCCGGCGTGCTGGAGATCGAGAAAGCCGCCGACACCCTGCGGGCCTTCCTGGCCCGCTGAGAGCACACCCGTGCCCCCCCTCCGCTTCGGCCTGGTTGGACTGGGGCGCCACGGCACGCGGTATGCCACACACCTCGTGGCCGGAGACGTGCCCGACGCCTGCCTCGGCGCCGTGTGCCGCAGGGATGCGGCGGCAGCTCGGGCGTTCGCCGCACCGCGGGGGATCACCACCCACGCCGACCCGGGCCTCCTCTTCGCCGACCCCGGCGTGGACGCCATCGTGCTGGCTGTCCCTCCCAACCTCCACCCTGCTCTAGTACCGGCCGCGCTCGCCGCTGGCAAGCCGGTCCTGGTGGAGAAGCCGCTTGCCACCGACGCGGAAGGGGCCCGGACCATTGTGGCGGCCGCGCGCGGGGCCTCCAGCCCGCTCATGGTCGCCCACACTCTCCGGTTCGACACCGTCATCCAGGCTCTCCGCGCCAGCCTTTCCGCAATCGGTCCCCTCACCCTCCTCACCCTCGACCAGATGGCCGAGCCTTCCGGTCAAGCGTGGGGAGATGCCTCCGGGGTCGGAGGGGCCCTGCTCAACATCGGGGTCCACGGCTTCGACCTCGTCCGGTTCCTGACGGGACAGGAGGTGGTGGAGGTGGTCTGCCGGACCGCCCGCGCCCAGTCCCTGGAGATGGAAGACACCTTCGCCGCGGTCCTGACGCTCTCCGGACCGCCCGGCCTCGCCGTGGTAGTGGACAGCCGCGCCGCCGGCGGGCGGTCGGGCCGCATCGTGGCGGTGGGTCAGGCGGGCCAACTGGCGGGGGACTTTGCCGCGGGGACGCTCACCCTGATCCGGGGCCGGGAACGGACGCCGGTCCCGCTCCCTCCCTCCGCCCCGACGGTGCGGGAGGTGTTGCGGGCCTTCGTCCAGGCGCTCCAGGAGGGAAAGCCGGTCCCGGTGACGGCCGAGGAAGGATACCGAGCCGTGGCCGTGGCGGCGGCCTGTGCCCGATCGGCGGCGGAGGGCCAGCCGGTCCGCCTTCCTCCTTAGGGAGGCCGCGCCAGCAGGAAGAGCCCGGCATTCTCCCAGACGGCCCCGAGCAGCAGGAGGAGGGCCACCACAGGGAGCAGGCGGCGGAGATCCGCGAGGGGCTCGGCCACGCGCGCCCGCAGAGGAGGCGCCTCCCCCCGGCGCGGCAAGAGAGCGAGACCGACCCGCATCCCGAGGGCCCCGGCCAGGATGTACGCGCCGATCTCGAGAAGGAAGGTCCCGCCCATCACCAGGCCGTGGAAAGAGAAGAGCCGGACTCGCCCCGCGAAGACGACCCCGATGAGGAAACCCCTCAGGGCCCCGAGGAGCGGGGGGAGCGGAAAGAGCACCCCGACCGCCGTGGAGCCCAGGCAGGCGGCCACGCCAAAGTTCCAGGCGAAAGTGACGGCGATGGCGGCCAGCAGGCGTCTCTCGCCGAGGAGACGGGCGATGGTCGCAATCGGCTCCGCCTGGACAACGCGAGCCTCGGCCTCGCCCTGGAGCTCACGGAAGCCCGGGGCGCCGGCGACCACCAGGCTCGCTGCGAGCAGCATCGGCACCAGGTAGGCCACCGCCATCACCTGAAGCAGGCCCTGCATCCGGCTGAGACGGCGGAGCGTCTCCCTCACGCCACCCCCTCCCTGTTTCCCTCGTCTTCACCCTCTGCGGTCACCCCCCAGTCTTCCGGGCGGGGCGGGGGCGCGGGCACACGGCGAGTCAGAGAGGAAGGGGGCCACCCGCCCTGAGAAACGTCTCCAGGATCTGCTGGTCGGCGGCATCCACCGACGTCAGCCCGATCCGAGCAACCCACGCGCCGGCCTGCTCGTCAATGGCCAGCACCTTCCCGTAGAGGTCGGCGGAGTCCTGTGCGAGCGCTGGATAGTGGAGGCGGAGGCGGACGTTTGTCAGCGGGGGGAGGTGGCGATCGAGCCGCGCCTCGAGCCGCCGCGAACCGAGCCGAAGCACCTCCCCGCTCACGCGGTCCGGATGGACGGCCTTGCCCTCGATTACCCAGCAGAAAAGCGGCAGGACTGCGGGCACATCGGGGCCAGCGTCTGTGGCGGCTTCAGGGAGGCGTTGGGCATGGAGCCCGGCCAGCGCCCGGAGCTCGTAGAGGAGGAGGGGCTCGCGGATCCCCTTGACTTCGATAGGGAGGGGCGGGCCAACCTCAGCAATTGTGCGAATCCGATCGTAGGTGTACGGGCTCAAGAGGACCTGGCCACCGACCGTGCAGCCCTCCACGCGAGCCGCGAGGTTCACGGCGCTTCCCACCACGCCGTACTTGGCGCGTTTCTCGGAGCCGATGTTTCCCACGACCGCCTCGCCGGTGTTGACGCCGATCCCCATCTCGAGCCGTGGCAGGCCGCGGGACACGTGGAGCCGGTTCACCTCCTCCATCGCGCACTGCATGGCGATGGCGCACGCGGCGGCGCGCTCGGCGTGGTCCGGGTGGGCCAGCGGCGCGCCGAAGATGGCAAAGATCGCGTCGCCGATGAACTCGTTGACGGTGCCGCCGTGCTCGATGATGATCTCGGTCATCCGCGCCAGATACCCATTGAGAACCTGCATCACGACGGCCGGGTCGCCCTCCTCCGCGAACCGCGTGTAGCCACGCAGGTCCGACATCAGGATCGTGACCTCCCGCTTCTCACCGCCCAGGCTGAGCCCCTCGGGCGACTCCAGGAGAGTCCGGGCGACCTCGGGCGAGACGTAGCGGCCCAAGGTATCCCGGATGAAGTCCCGCTGGCGGAGGCCTTCCAGCATCTCGTTGAAGGCGCGCGTCAGGTGTCCCACCTCATCCTGCGAGCGGACCGGGAGCGACTGCGAGAGGTCTCCCTCTGCCACTCGGGCCACACCGCGGGTGAGAGCACTGACCGGTCCGGTGACCCGACGGGCGAAGAGCACTCCGGCGAGGAGCGCGACGAGTCCCCCGAACAGGGAAGTCCCGACAACCGTCTGGCGAAGTCCCGCCAGCCGCTCCTGATAGACGTCAACCCGATAGTCTACATCGAGGACGGCCCGGACGCCCCCGCCGGCCCCCCGGATCGGGGCGAAGGCCGTGATCCAGGTGCCGTGCTCGTTGGAATAGACGTGCGTGCGAGAGGCGATCCCCTCGCGGAAGGTCCGCCCGATCGGGTCGAGGAGTGCGGGGACAAGCGCGTAGGCTTCACCCGGGAGCCCCGGCCCCCGGCTCGTCACCATGAAGCGAGCCATGCGCGCCCCGGCATCGAAGCCGGTGAGGGTGTAAATGGGCGTCTCGACGCCGTTCTCGTCCTGAATCGCCGCGAGGGTGGTGCGGAGGCGACGGTACGCGTCCGAGTCCTGGGCCAAAGTGGCCTCGACCTCGTCGTGGAGCGCCGGATCAATCAGCAGCACCCCGGTGCGCGCGATGTTCAGGAGGAAGGTCCCGAGGGTCTCCTCCACCTCCCGCTTCAGTTGCTGGTAGATGAGCGACCCGACGAGACCGATCCCGAGCAGGGTGACGGCCACGAAGAACGCCGCCACCCGAACGCTGAGGCGCTGCCAGGGACGGGGACTGCGTGTGGGCATGGCTACCCGAGGGGGCGCTCGCTCTTCTTGCACGGCCACGGGAGCCTTTTCCGAGGCCACGTCGAGCGACGCCCAACGCCTGCTCGTCAGATGCTCCAGAGCAGTCCGCACCCCCGGCAGGGATCGGGAGGGATGTCCGTCTCGAAGTCCTTTCGGAACTGCTGGTACCGCTCCCCGTTCCAGATGGCCGAAAAATCCTGTGTGAAGGCATTGCCCAGAACGGCCCCCCGATAGTCCTTCGCCGTCCAGGGGGAGATGCAGCAGGGAAGGACGTTGCCGTTGGCCGTGACGTAGCTCAAGGTCCACGGGCGCTGGCAGCCAGACCAGGGCCGTCTGCCCAGCTCCGTGCCCTTGAGGCTCGCCAGGGGCGCGGTCAGGCCCGAGGCCTTGAAGGCGATGCCAGAGGCCCGGGCCAGCCCCTCCGCCTCTTCGATCAGGCACTGTTCCCGCTCTCGGACCGCTCCGTGAAGCGACTGCTCCTGCACGGCCAACCCTTGGCCGTAGAAGACGAGGCGCTGGACATAGACCTCCGGCACCCCGACCCTGGCGGCGAGGCGCACGAAGGCAGGCAGCTCGTCGAGGTTGGCTTTCATGGCGGTAAACCAGAGGGAGACCCGAGGGGTCTGTCGCTCCAGCCTCCGCTGCAGTTCTACCAGGTGCTCCACGTTTCCCACCACCCGATCAAACTGATCCACCCCCCGGACTTTCGCAAACATTTCTCTGGTTGCCGCATCCATCGAGACCCGGAACTCATCCAGGCCGCTCTCGATGAGCTGGCCTGCCCGCTTCGGGGTGAGCGTGATGGCATCGGAGTTGAAGAGGACCGTCGCGCCCCTGGCCTTCAGGTACGCGATCATCTCGAACAGCTCCCGGTTGAGGAGCGGCTCGCCGATTCCATGCAGAATAACCCTGTCCAGGACGGGAAACTGCTCCACGATCCCTTTCAGCTCAGCCAGGGTGAGGTCCTTGGGAGGCTCCAGGGTCTGAAAGGTGCGAATGCACGTCTGACATTTCGAGTCACAGCGATTGGTCGTCTCGAGATAGAGGGTCCGGGGTAACGTCGCAACAACGGGGGGACGCGTCGGTTCTTCCATCTCGCTCCTCCGGGCGAAGGCCTACCTCGCCGAGACCACGGTGGTACAGGCGCTCCCCACCTTCGGGAGGTCTTCCCCCATCGCCTGCTCCCAGTCCATGACGATTCTCTCTCTCCTCACAAAGGGGCAGTACGGATCGGGGTCCTCCAGACTCCCTACCAAGGCCCGCCTGCCCGCGCAGCCTCCCCGACAGGGGCACCCGTCGCACGCCGCAGGCACCCGCCTGGCCTCGAGGAATTCCGGTGTCTGGAGGATCCCCTCTCCCAGCGCGTTGAGGTCGGCAAGGGTCAGGCGACTTTTCGGCCAGTAGGTACAGGGGAGAACCCGGCCGTCCGGGGCAACCCGGACCGTGGAGCGGCCACACCCCGGCCCCGCGAACCCCTCCAGCCCCAGCACCGCTGCCAGGACGGGCTCGGTGGTGGCCACCAGGCGCGTGCAGGCCGAGAGCTGCCTGAACCCATCCCAGAATTGCGCGTACGTCAGGGTGAACCGATCGGTCTTCGCGGGTTGATAGATATTGACCCGGAGGTTGGCGCCGCGCGCGGAAGCCACCCGGGCGAGGTCCGCCAACCTGTCGGAGTTGATGCTCATCATCACTGAGGTCACCGTGACCCGGAGGCCGAGGGCGGCGCACCGCTCCAAGGCTGCCATCACCGCCCGCCAGTTTCCTTGCCCCCGGAAAGCGTCATGTTCCCGCTCCGTGGGGAAATCCAGGGAGAACTCCACGCTGTGGAACCGTTTGAGCGCCTCGTCTGCGAGCACCTGAATGCTCAGGCCGTTGGAGGTGATGCTCGTCTTGATTTCCCGGGCGCCGAGGTACGCCAGGATGGCCTGGTATTCGGGGTGGAGACCATTCTCCCCGACGCCGAGGTTCATTGACCTCACGGGAATGCTCTCGCAGACCTGCTTCACGTCCTGGAAGGTCAGGCGGTCAATCACCATATCCGGGCGGTAGCAATGGGGACACCGGAGATTGCATTCGTTGGTGAGGCCGATGCCAACGGAGAATGCCATCGCGCTACCTCCTCCAGGCATACCGCAACGTGGTGAAGAGCAAGTGATAGCCCGCCAGGAGGCTCCCTTTCAGCGTTCCCGCCACCTTCGAACGCCCGACCCGCTTGCGACAACTCACAGGGACCCCCACAACCCGGTAGCCCTTCTTGGCCGCCTTGACGATCATCTCGACAGGCCAGCCATAGGTCTTGTGCTCCATCCCGAGATCACGGAGAACGCGCGCCGGGATGGCCCGAAAGGGTCCGATGTCGGTCAGCGTGAGGCCGTAGAGCACCCGAAGCATCCAGGTGACCAGCCGATTGCCGAACCGCTGGTGGGAGGTCAACGCTCCGTCTTCAACGAAGCCGGCAATGCGTGAGCCGACTACCAGATCGGCCTGACCACTCAGAATCGGTCGGAGGAGGAGCGGCATCTCGGCGGGATCATCGCTCCGGTCGCCGTCCAGGAACACGAGAATGTCGGCATCGCGGGCTGCCATCGCTCCGGCCAGACAGGCCGCCCCGTAGCCCCGCATCGGCTCCGGGATCACCCGGGCGCCGGCAGCGCGGGCCACCTCCGCCGTGCGATCCATGCTGCCGTTATCCACCACGATGATCTCCCCCGCCAGGTCCCTGGGGACCCCCCTGACTACCTCACCGATGGCCGCCTCCTCATCCAAGGCGGGAATAACGACCGCGATTCGCATGAGCTTCCCCTCTGGCCATCATGCCCGCCTTCCCCACAGGTGAAGATAGCGAGCGATCTCTCGGAGGGGCGAGAGGCCTCCGGCTTCCAGTTCCAGGCGGAGGAGAGGAGCAAAGGAGGCGGGATCCTCCAGCCTCCCCGCCGGGAGATAGTCGGCGAACACGAAGATCCCCGCGTGGGCGACGCTGTTGATCCCAGCCGCCTCCAGTTGCGCTTGCAGTTGGTCCTTCAGCATCCCATTTCGCGGAAGACCAAAGAGGGAATCCATCGGCACGTCCCCGGCGAGGGCCCTCCTCGCCTCTTCGAATTTGCCATCCCGGATGGCCAGGCGGAGAGGCTCCTGCCCGCGGTTCAAGGCAACGAGGGAGAGGAATCCTCCTGGGGTCAGCAAGGTTCGGAGGAGAGCCAGCACACTGCGGGGGTCCGGGAGGTATTCCAGAAGGGTGTGGCAGAGCACGAGGTCGAAGGTGCTTTTCCCGAAGAGAGCGGGCGCCACCTCCAGCGATCCGTGCACGAAGCGCGGTGGAATCACCGGAGGAGACTCCAGAGCCCGGGCGGTCTCCTCGGCCAGGCGAAGCATCTCCTCCACCGGATCGAGGAGGACCACCGCGTGACCCCGCGCAGCGAGCCGGAGGGAGAGTTCTCCGGTCCCGCAGCCGATGTCGAGAACCTGCAGCGGGCGCCGGTCCGCTCCCCATGCCTTCCCCATGAAGCCCGACAGTTGATGCCAGATCAGCTCCAGCCGGAGGCGCCCATGAGGGCTTTCGAGGTACGCCTTATACGCAGCGGCACCTCTCGCAAAGGCAATCGAGATCGGAGTGGACACGAGTGAGCTCAGTGTTGAGGATGGTGGGGCCTTCTTTTTCTGCAACGCGACACCCCGATTGATACGAAGGGGGCGGGTGGGTCGTCAAGCCTCCCGAGGTCCTAGGGTTCGTCAAGCATGAACTGCAAGGTGTCGGTCAGCGTCTTGAGCTTTTCCTGCTGCGCGGTCCGGAGCCGCTCCACACGGGCTGCCAAGGCCTGAACCGTTTCTTGGATTTGCCTGCGCGTGGGGCCTCACGATGCGACTTTCAACCAGGTTGGGGAGATAACCAGCCTGGCTTTCGAAGTCGGCATAGGCGGCCATCACCTCTTCAGGGGAGGCAGCGATCCGTCGGTACACTCTGACTTCAGGCCAGGGGTACCACCGAACGGGTCTTGACGACGGGATCTCCCTGCTGGAGTGCTTGCCAGTCCGGTTCTGTGAACGGTTACCGGAGAGGGCCGGGGGAAAATCAGCAAGGCTCCGAGCGCATCGCGAATCCTGGCCGTTCGATCGCACTGATCCGTTCCATCGCAGTCGCCTCCTGCTCGGGGTCTCGCCACCTCGCAACCCCCACGGAGTACCACCACCCTCCCCTTTCCAGGTGCTCGTCAGATGCGCGGGGAGCTTCTGAAGATTCGGGCCCGCCCTCGCGGAGAGGCGGACGGCAAAGCCTCCCCGTTCAGGTGTCCCCCGCTCCTCCACGCGCTCGGCGGGCGGCGTGAAGGACGGCGATGATCGTCATGCTGTCCACGATTTCGCCCGAGAGGACCATCTGAAGGACTTCGTGAAAGGGGAAGGGGCGGACTTCGATGAACTCCGTCTCATCGGGCGGAAGTTCCAGCTTGACCATTGCCTCCCCCAGAAACAGGTGGGCCGTTTCGTCCACGACGCTCTTGCTGGTGTGGTAGGTGCTCGCGTGGGTGAGTCGGCAAGCCCGATAGCCAATTTCCTCAGCGAGCTCCCGTTGGGCCGCCTCCTCGATTGACTCCCCGGCATGCACCCCACCCGTGGGCATCTCCCACGTCATGCGGTGGGCCACGTACCGGTATTGCTGGATCAGAAGGACCGTGTCGGGATCGAGGAAAGGAAGAATGCCCACGCACTGCCCGCAGGTGACCACGCCATAGATGGTGGTGCGCCCGTCAGGCAGCTCCACCAGGTCCTCCCGGAGGGAGAGCCATCGGTTGGCGTACATGGACTTCGTGGACAGGGTCTTCCAGGGAATCTCCGAGAGCTTCTTCACCGCGCACGCTCCCTGAAAAATCGCCGCGTATGCCGGGGTCCTCCCCCCTCGATCCCCGCCAGCGAGGCCTTCAGGCGGTCCAGATCGTCGGGGGTGTCAACGTCGAACCAGGGGGGAAGACATGCGATCCTCAGCCCCTTCGCCTCAGCCCGCCGGACGGTCTCCGGAAAGACCTTGGAAGTACTCCACGCAATCCCCTCGAACAACTCCCGGTAAAGCTTCCGCAGCCCGATCAGGTAGTAGCCACCGTCCTCGGTCGGCCCCAACACCACATCAATGTGCGGCGCCGCAATGAGGTCGAGGGCCCGCTGCAAAAAATCCCTGGGCAGCGTGGGTGTGTCGCTATCAATGGCCAACGCCCCCGCATAGCCTTTCGCAAAGAACTGATCGAAGCTGTCTGCCAGCCTGCTCCCTAGATCGGCCCCCCGCTGAGGGACAAGGGCGAAGCCCGGTGCCAGCTCTTCGAACAGGATTCGTCCCTCGTCCGGCGCGTAGGCGATGGCCGGGCTTGCCGCTTCGAGCGCCCGCACCTGCTCGATCTTGTCGAGCAAAAAGCAGCGGTACAGCTCGGCCGCCTCCGTGGCGGAGAGGGGAGGACAGAGTCTGGTCTTGACCTCGCCCGCGCGGGGCGCCTTGGCCATGATCGAGACCGCGACGGGCGCAACCTCGCGGCTTCCCATCAGAGGTCACGCATCCGGACCAGGACGGCTCGATCATCGCTCTTCAGGGCGAGATAGAGCAGTCCGGCGCGGGGGTTCAGCGCCACGCTGGAGACGTTCCGAGGAATCCGCCGTGTCGCCACGACCGTCAGAGTGGCCTCCTCGACGATGGAGAGGGTGTTGCCCCGGTTGTTCACCACGTAGGCCCGACCTGCTCGCTCATCCAGCGCAATGCCGATGGGGTAGCTCCCGACGGGGAGCGTGACGAGGGGACGCGCCCGGCGGCCATCCAGAACGCTCACACTGCCGGCCTCGGTGTTCAAAACATAGACGACCCCCGTCTCCCCATTGACCCGCAGGTGCGTGGGGCCTCGCCCGACCGGGATCTTAGCAAGACCGAGCCCCGTTCTTCCATCCACCACGATCACGCGGTCTTCTTTTACGCTCACCACGAACACTCGCCCCGTCGCAGGATCCACGGCAACCCCGCCGGGACCCTCTCCCACCGGGACCGTAAAGAGGACCTGGCCCGTCCGGCCTTCAAAGGCGGTGAGGGAGCCCTCCCCCTCATTGCCGATGAAGACGCGATGCGAGGAGCCATCCACCGCGATCCCATGGGGCTGCCGCCCCACGGGAACCCGGAAGCGCTCCGTGAGATCCCGGGTGTTGAAGGCGGCGACGAAGGCACTCCCCTCATTCGGCGCATAGAGATGGCTGAGTCCCGGATCCACGGCCAGATGCCGGGCCCTCGTCGCAAGTCGGATCGTGCTGACCGGCTGCCCGTTCGATCTCAAAACAGTGACCGTCGCGCTCCCCTCATCGGCGACAAAGAGTTGATCCGATCCGGGATCGAAGGCCACATCCTCGGGCCACTGCCCGACGGGGACCGTTGCCACCCTGGGAATCTCTCGGCTCCCCAGGCATCCGCCAAGGGCAAGGACCAGGGCCAGCAGGTACCGGGGGCCTCTCCCGGGGGTCCTCCTCCTGGCGCTGCTCGCCGGGTTTGACGGGTAGCGAAGGCTCTTCCCGCTGGAATGCTCTCCTATCGCGTGGCCCGGAACGTCCCCTGGATGCTCCGCCCCTGGCAATCCTTCACCTGGAAGGTGCCGCGGATCTCCTGCGCCTTTGCCGAGGCTTCCCCCTGGTGCTCGGCCCGGCAGTCTCCCAGCAGTGACGCCGTGTAGCTGAGCTGCTCCCCCTGGAGGGTTCCGCGCAGGCCACCGGCCAGGGTGGACTGGAGGCGCAGGACGCCATCCACCTGGCTCTGGCGCTGGGCCAGCACCAGCGTCAGCTTCTGCTCCTGGCCGCCCAGCCTCACGCTGCCGTACCAGGTCCCAGCCAGTGGGCCCTGCGACGATTGCCCCCGCTTCTTGTCGTGGAAGGCGTAAACCTTCCCATCCATGGAGCCGCTGTAGAGCGAGCCGTCCGAGCCGATCACCGGCGAGGAGATCAGGGTCCCCTTCGTCTGGAACTCCCAGAGCAGCCGGCCGGCCTCTCCGGACGCGGGAGGAGCGATGGCGTAGAGCTTCCCATTGTCGGCCCCCAGATAGACCGTGCCGTCCGGCGCCAGAGCCGGGGACGTCTCGATGGTCGTCCCGATCCTGTACTTCCAGCCGGCTTTCCCGCTCGTGCCGAAGATGCCCCGGGACTCCCGCAGCGCGTAGAGGAAACCATCCTTCGGCCCGATGTAGACGGTACCGTCCGTCCCGATCGCGGCGGACGAGAAGATGGCGTACTCCGTGAACTGGCTCTTGAAGGTCCACAGTTTTTCCCCCGTGGCAGCGTTCAAGGCATAGACCAGCCCGTCGTTGCCGCCGATCACCAGGCGCCCGGTCTCGTCCAGGGACGGGGCGTTTTCGAACCCCCCGGTCTTCCCCGTGCTCCCGCTGGCAAATGTCCAGCGGACCTTGGGCTCGCGCTGACCGGAGGCCGGCTCCTGCAGGGCATACACTTTGCCGTCCATCGAGCCGACGTAGATCGTGCCGTCCGGGCCGACGGCCGGCGAGGAGATCATGTCCCCCTGTGTCTGGAAGCTCCACTTGATCCGGGCCGGGACCTGGCCCTGGGGTGGGGCGATGGCGTAGAGTTTCCAGTCGTCGGCGCCGACGTAGACCGTCCCATCCGGACCGATCCCCGGGGAGGTCTGGATGGTGGTCTTGAGATCTACGCTCCAGCGGAGATCCCCCAGCAGGCCGGCTGTGGGGGGCCGGACCCCGTACACCTTCCCGTCCTTGGCACCGAAGACGACCGTCCCGTCCTTCAGGATGGCCGGCGTGGAGTAGATGCCGAACGTGTCGAAGCCGCTCGGGAAGGCCCACCGGACATCCCCGGTCTCGGGGTCCAGCCCGTACAGGATGCCGTTGTTAGCCCCGAGGTACACCGTCCCGTCGGGGCCGATGACCGGGTCGGTCTCGATGCCGCCGTCTTTCTCCGCGCGGCCCGTGGAGAAGGTCCACTTTAGCGCGTTGGTCTTAGGCCCGCTCACGGCGCTCCGGCCGGTGTTCCAGAGGTCGTGGCGGTACTTTGGCCAGTGGCTCTGGGCGAGGGGCACCGTCGCAGCCGGGGGGACCGATGCGCTCTGCGCCCGGACTGCCAGCGCCGCGCCTGCTCCGAGGATTCCGACCAGACCCAGGGCCGTCCCTACCTTGGTCCACCGTGTCATCACTCCTCTGCTCCTTTCCGGCTGCGCCGGGCAGGTCCAAGCACGCGCATGACGCTCGTGCGCCTAAGCGGGTCGGCTGCCCCGAGCCGCCGCCTGGAAGATAGTCAGGGTGCCCACCGTGAGGAAGCCCGCAGTGTAGAGGGTCAAGAAGGGCAGGACGCCGTACTGTCCATGGTGCCAGAAGAGCCAGGTGGTCCAGGCACAGTAGAGGCCCAGCCCGATCTCCATCACGCCGCCCCAAGGACGGCGATCCCCGTACGCCTTCCCCCGCCACGTGCCGCCTCCGGGCCCGATGGCAAACTTCGGCGTGCGGATGAACTCCCGGTCCTTGCTCCAGAAGGCGCCCAGAACGGCCAGGCTCGTACTCCAGGCCACGCCGACCCCGATGACCATGATCGTCGGCAACCGCCAGACCCGCTGCCACCACGCCGGCTCCAGAACGCGCTGCGCATACACCAGCATGGTCCCCGGCCCGAAGGTGGCCAGGCCGATCCCCAGACTCACCGCGACCAGGGTCGCCGTCGAGGGGGTGAGATCCCGGAGGACGAGCAGGGGGACGGACAGGAGCACGGTGGCCAGCATCAACGGGTGGATCATGTAATAGGTCAGGTGGATGAACGCCTGGTACTTGGTCCAGGCGGATAGGGGAGCCCGCAGGACACTGGGCAGGAGCTTCAGCGCGGTCTGGATGGAGCCCTTGGCCCAGCGGCGCTGCTGCGACTTGAATCCCGTGATCAGCACCGGCAGCTCAGCCGGGCAGACCAGCTCGGGGAGGTAGAGGATGCGCCAGCCGCGAAGCTGGGCCCGGTAGCTCAGGTCGAGATCCTCGGTCAGCGTGTCGTGCGCCCACCCGCCCGCGTCCTCGATGGCCGTCGTGCGCCACACGCCGGCCGTCCCGTTAAAGTTCAGGAGCAGGTTCCCCCAGCAGCGCGCCGACTGCTCCACGCCGAAGTGGCCGTCGATCCCGAGGGACTGGGCCACAGTGACGAGGGAATAGTCGCGGTTCAGATGGCCCCAACGGGCCTGGACCACGGCCACCTTCGGCTCGGCGAAGTGCGGGATGCTCCTCCGGAGAAAGTCCGGCGGCGGGACAAAGTCGGCATCGAAGACAGCCACGAAATCGCCGCGCGCCTCCCGGAGGCCGGCCGCCAGCGCGCCGGCCTTGAAGCCGGTCCGCTCTCCCCTGCGGAGATGCGTGACGGTGAGTCCCTGGTCCCGGAGCCGTGTCACGGTTTCGGCAAGGACGTCCGTGGTCTCATCGGTGGAGTCGTCCAGCACCTGGATCTCGAGCCGGTCGGCCGGGTAGTCGAGCCCGCCCGCCGCCTCGAGCAGGCGTCGCGCCACGTACCGCTCGTTGTAGAGCGGGAGCTGGACCGTGACGGCCGGCCAGACCGTCGGAGGTCCTGGTGGCCGCGCCGCCTGGGCCCGGCGACGATTCCACCAGTGAACCGCCAGCATGACGTAGGCGTTCATCCCGTACAGGAACAGCCCGACCAGAGCGACCAGGTACAGCAGACCGACGATGACTTGAATGGTCATGGACATGGGTATGGTCCCACGGGCCTGCTACGGCGCGTTCGGCGCGACGCCCGGCCGCCACCCCCGCCGGTGGCCCGAGGACGCCAAGGCGGCGCGACCCGTGCGCCACTCCCAGACCAGGAGACCGTAGAGCGGAAGAAACTCCACGGCCCGCGCCCAGAGGGGGAGCCCCGCCGGCTCCCAGAAGTACTTGAGATAGGACAGGACAAGGGCCCCGGTCAACCAGAGGAAGGCGGGGGAGGGCCGGACCGCCAGGAACGGCACGATCCAGACCGCGTACCACGGATGCATCGCAGTGGGGACCAGGACCAGATACGCCGCCACCGCGGCCATCCCCGCCCGAAAGATGCCCGGGGAGTCCTCGGTTCGCCCGCGCGCAATCAGGAGAAGCACGAGGAGCAAGACCCCGAAGAGCAGGAGCATGGCGATGCCACGGGCCACCTCCCCCTCGAGCCTGATCCCTTCGGTCAGGAAAAAGCGCAGCCCGACGTTGAAGTCCTCGGCGCTCCCGAAATACTCGGGGAGGAAGCCGACGACGCCCCGTCCAACGCCCAGGGAGTACGGCAGATAGCCCGCCGCCACCACGGCCACACAGGCCGCCGGGAACCGCCATTCCCCGCGCCGCCACCAGGCCGGCAGCAGGACGGCCGGATACAGCTTGATGAGAATCGCGGCCCCGAGGGCCGCCCCGGCCCGGGCCATCTTCCCCTCCTGCCGCCAGGAAAGCGCCAGGAGAAGCGCCGGCAGGAGCGTGACGTCCACATGGCCGGCTTGCACTCCCTCGAAGATGACCAGCGGCGCCCACGCGTACAGGAGAATCGCGGCGGGGGAAACTCCCGTCCGGCGCAAGAGGCCGAGGAGCAGCACCACCGTTCCCACCTCACAGCCCAGCACGAACAGGCGCCAGCCAAGAATGCTGTTCGGCGCGATGGCCGCGACCAGCGCGAAGGCGGCCTGGGCACCCGGCGGATAGACGGTGTGCTTCGTGGGCCGGTTGATGAGCGGAGCGATCCCCGGCTCGCGGAGGGGCGCCAGTTCTTCCGCCGCAGGGGCGTACCGATAGGGATTGATCCCCGCCCACTGGACTCGCCCATCCCACAGGTAGCGGTACAGATCGGTGGACAGCATTACCGGCGTCGGGAGGAGAACAAGGCGAAACAATAGCCCAAACCCGAGGATCATCGCGAGGCCCGTGCGCTCACCGGATGGGCGACGGAGAACCAGCCATGCCGCCAGCAGGTAGAGGACGAAGAGACCGAGCGAGAGCCCAACGTAGCCTCCCAGCCCCCGGGCCCCCGACCCGGCGAGCGCCGGAAAGGCGACGCCATAGCCAAGCAGGCTGAGCAGGCCGAGCCCCCCGAGACCGATCCGGATGTCCCACCGCCTGCCCACGTTGCCTCCCCCTCGGCCCTCAGACGGCGTACCGGAGCAGGCGTGCCCAGGCGGGGGCACCCTCCGCCCGGCGGCTGAGGGCGGGATCCAGCCAGGCATCGAGCCCCCAGACCCGCCCGGCCCCGCAGAAGGCGAAGCAGAACTGCGGGAGGGTGAGCAGGGGCCAGATCCAGAACCATTCGCCCGGCAGGCTGTAGGACCCGAGCGCGATATTGACCTGCCAGAGGAAGCCGGCCATGCCGCCGAGCCTAGTGAAGATGCCCAGGAGTAGGCTCACCCCCAGGGCGACCTCGGTCAGAAATGTCAGGGTGCCGAAGAAAGTGAAGTTCGGGAGTATGACGTTCGTCAGGAGGGCCTTGTACCACCCAAAGGTGGGGTGGGCGATTTCCTTCTCGATGTACCCGTACAGCCAGCCGAACCGGTGCCCGTCGGTCACCACCCAGGGGGCTTTTTGCAAAGCCATGTCCAGGTAAAGGAACCCGAAGGCGATCCGAAAGAGGGCGAGCGGCCAGCCGGGCAGGTGCGTGGTCATGGGTCTCTCCTTCGGGGGAGGTCGCCGGCGCCGCTCGCCTTCTCCGGGTTCGATGCAAGGGGGGCGCGGCCGGATTCGAAGCGCGGCTAGCCGTATCCTTCCTGGCCCCCAGCGGGAGCGCAGGTCCGGTCCCGTTCGACGGTGTGAACCACCTCCCACCCCCGGAGCCGGAGGGCACTCGCGATGAACCGGCGATGGCACCGCCAGGGGAGTCGCTCGGCGCACAGGATCGCGGTGGGGCTCCCGGCGCCCAGGGCTTCCAGCCGGCGCAGTCCCCGAGCGAAGCTTGGGGTCCGGCAATAGGCCTCGTAGCCCCCAGATCGGTAGCCGCCCAGATCGTCTCCCAGCCAGGAGTAGGTGATGCCCCGGCAGCCAGGAGGGGGATGGGGCCGGCTCGATCCAGCGCCTGGGCGGTCGCCGAGGTTGTGTCCCGTTTGATGTGGAAAATGCTGGGCGCGACTTCCGGTTCGCCGCTAGACATGAAGACATAGCACAGTCGGGTGTCCTCCGCAAGCCAACTCGCTGAGTCATTCGTATCAGGGAGTGACCCAGATGGTGGCCCACTTCAGCTCCCTTCCGGCAGGACCGCAGGCCGCGGCCGTGCTCGCCGCGTCCGAGAAGAGCCTTTATGTCTCTTATGCGCTACGCGCTCGCCTGGCCGGCCGTCTCCGCGTGTCAGTAGGGTCATGGGGACAGGTGGCGCACGCAACCGGGCTTCGCGGCTCCGGTGACTGCATCCCACCAGCCTTCGCCTTCCGCTACGAGCGCGCGCACGCCGCCATCCGCCATCGCTTCCCGCTGACCTTCTGCCCCTCCGACCCTAGCATGGCAATCGTCGCGCTGCGACGAAGTGCTGGAAAGAAGCGGGTGGTGGGATTTTCGCTCCGTGCGTTCGAGATATCCGATCAGTTCCCTTTCCAGTTCAGCCGCTAGCTCCGGCTGTTGCTGCAGCAGGCTCGTCCTCTCCCTGGGGTCCTTGACTGTATTGAATAGCTGTAACAGATCGAAGTCAGCAGAATAGATCAACTTCCATTCCCAATTTCGGTACAGGAAGTACCGGGGCTTAAAGGACGCTCTGCCGACAATATCCCTCTTGAGATACCGGTCCCGTTCCTTTTCGAGCAGCAGGGGAACAAGCGAGATCCCCATGTGGGGATCGTCGTAAGGCGGATGGACCGAGTAACCTGCCAGCTCGACTAAGGTGGGGGCCATATCCGCGGCCACAACCGGAACGTCCTCCACCCGTCCACGAATGCCATGGGCCAGCAGGATCAGGGGAATTCGGATTTCCTCTTCGTACAGGGTATGGCCGTGAAGGCTGGCCCCATGTTCCCAGAACTGCTCCCCATGGTCCGAGGTCAGCAAGATGACGGTTCGATGGTAAATGCCTTGTTGTTTGAGCCAGGCCACGAACCTGCTAAAGGCTCTGTCCACATAAGACACGTTGTGGTCGTAGAGGTCCCTCGGGTTGTCGCCAAAGTCTCTCCCATCTGCTTTCTTCCATAGATCATTGTGCACATCCATGAGATGGAGAAAGGCTAGAAACCGTTCTCCCTTGCGAAGTTTAGCAATGACGCCTTGGGCCCAGCCGAACACCTCGTCGGCAGGGACAGAGCGTCGATCTGTGCCAGCTCTTGATCCACCCAACTCGATGACAGGAAAGTCAGGGGGGAGTACGGCTCTCGGCCCGAACTCTTTCACCACCATGACCTGGTGGATTCCCTCGGCCTGAGCGATCTTGAAATAGAGGTTCTCGTGGTGCAGGTTGGGCCCGTAAAGGGTAAGACGGCTTCTTCCAGCAACCAGGAAGGGAAAGGCGGCGAAAGTCCCACCCCCCTGACTGTAAGCTCGACGAAACGAAATGGCTTCCTCCCTGGCCCACGTATCCAAAAAGGGGGTGAGATCCCGATGATACCCGGCAGAGTGGAAGGCATCCCCACGCAAGGCATCCACCACGATCACCACGAGATTGAAGTCTCTCGGAAGGAGCGAAGGACCTGTCTTTTCCAGGGTCCAGGGTAGGGGCCATCGTTCTTGATGGTTGTTGGGCTTCGGAACCTGCCCCAGGCGAACCCATCTTCCCACTCCCAAGAAGTCGGAAAGCACTCTCGCATAAGTGGCGTCGACCATACTGAGCTCGTTGAACTGTAAGATTGCTGCCTTGGTTTCCCGGTATCGTTCGAGGGCCCCGAAGGGAAGAAACCCAGCAAGGCCAATGGCCGCGACAACAATCCATCGCCTCCGTGCCTTTGAGGAGCGCCTTGAGCTCACTGACCGTAGCTCCTCAAAGATCAAGACGAGGATTCCCGCTGCTATCACCGCTGTGATCTTCAAAATAACCCCCTTCAAATAGGAAAACACCGTAAACCAGGGATTGAAGAGGTCACCACGAACGACGTAGTACCCCAACAACAGGCTCCCCAAAAAGGAAGAGGCCAGGAGAAACCGCCAGGACCACCGGCCGCGGCCTTGACGGGTCAGAAGCCACGTGATCGGAAACAGAAGCACAGCCCCCATGGAGAGGGCCGTCATTCCGATCAGACTTTGTCCGCTTCCCCGGCGTGCATGGGGCGCCAGCCGTCGAAAGGCGACATAACTCAAGGCACCTCCACCCCCGCAAAGAAGAATGAAAAGGGGCAGCATGGCGCCTCTGAGGCGGAGTGTGCTCAGCTCCCAACCAATTGCATAAGCCAGTGATGCGAGACATATCGCCGCATAAAGCCCGGAGATCGAAAGGAAGAGCAAAAACGAGACACCTCCCTTAAACGACGATTGGCCTCCCAGCCTAACCCAGAATACCTTGAAGCTTGCCAAGAGAGCCAAGGTTCCCATCCCAAACCAAAGACCGGTTACGCCAGACAGCACCGCAGGGAGCACGTGACTTAAGATGATCTCAAAGCTGGATTCCAACTGCACGTAATGCCGCATTCGCTGCCAGGAAGGATCGAGGGAAGCTGGGACTGCTGCGAGGAAGAAGAGAGATGAGAGGAACAGGACATGGCTTCTGTCCCTCAAGTCAAGAATATGGATGGATTCATCCTGCTCTGACACGCTGGAGCGCCCTAAGGTCACGAAGACCTGCAGCAGAATGGAAACTTGAAGCAAGGCGTGTCCCCAGAGTAATAGCTCATCCCATCGATGGAGAAGACCCGTGACTAGCATCCCAACGGCAATGAGTTCTACCCCGGCCAGGGCCGCCATCTCGTGGGGATAATCCTGGCGACGGAGCTGGATCCCCAGATACTGTACCCCAGAGGCGAGCAAGAGATACGCGAACCCGAACCAAAGGAGCTCGGTTATATGGGTTCTGATCCATTCGAAGGAGGGACTTTCTCCTGAGGAGATATGGTTCCCGAGCTCGCTCTGGACGGCGGTAAAGAGGGAGACGAGCACAAAAGCCAAAAGAGCGCCGAAAGGTTGGAGCCACAGAGTAATCCAAGGTACCCCAGAAGGGGCCAGCGCCCCGGCCGGAGGGCCTGTCCTTAATAAGCGATTCTGGGAGCTCATGAGGGGGCCCATTATCTTCGGCCAAATAGGGGAAAAATCAGTTCGAGCCGTGAGTGGCTATGGCTAGCCTTGGGCATCCTGCCAGGAATGAAGGCAGAGATGGGCTGGGGTCGAAGACGATAGATCCGCGTCAGTAGAAGGGAACATGCCTAATGATGTCGAAATTCAGCCGAGGGTGTTTTCTCCCGCACAACGACCGTCGGCCCACTCGTCTCGCTCACTTCCCATAGACCTCCGTGTGCGGATAAAAGGCGAACCAGCCAAACCAGTAGGCCAGGTGACCACCGAGCCGAGCGAGCCGCTGCCCGCTGGCGGGGTTTACTAATGCCTCTTCTTGGACGGACCAGACCTCGCCGGTCGCCGTGTCGACCAGCTCCATCACCCCCTGCCCCCGGCGGAACCGGTGTGACCCTCGCTCGAAGGCCCTGACGGTCCGGGTGGCCGCAGTAGCGACGATGACGAGGTTCGTCCCCGCCAAGACGTCGTTCACCACCGGCTCCTTGGCGAGCACCTCCAGGGGATACGCCTTCGCCTTCCCCCCGAGCCTCAGCACAAACACATGCTCTTTTGTTTTCAGCCGATCGCTCCGGGGCGAGGAAGGAAACATGGTGTCGGGACTCGCGAAGTACTGGCCGTAGGGTCTGCCCGGGGTGTAGTCCCTCAGATAGCCGGTGTTGATGTCCAGCACCACGGTATCGGGATGAGCCTGGAGCCAGTCGCGCCAGGTGGTGGTCACGACCGGCCCGACCTTCAGCTTGATCCCGCTGTCAGCCAGCGGGCCGACGACAGGTTCCCCGGTCAGGTTGTGCCAGAGGCTCTTGGTGCTCTGATCGTACATGAGCTTGTTGCTCCTGAAGAGAAACCCTGAGGATCCGAAGACGTATGTGGTACCACTCACGGTGGTCTCGTAGTGGATCGCCGATCCACACAGCGTTCAGTAGGAGATCGTCAGGGGAGTCCCTCCGACGACGTCGTTGGCCATCTCATGCCAGTCCATGATCCTCAATGGATAGGCGCGATGGTCCCCCTTGATGGAGAGGCCGAGGACCAGCTCATCGGGGGTCAGGTAGGTGGCCTCGCTCGGCTTGACGTGGCGCGGGTTGGTGAGAGCCGGAATCCCGTCCTTGATCACCCCGCCCCACACGATCTCCTCGATGCGGACCCGGTGTTTCACGCCCGGGTATAAGAACTCCCCAAAGGCGGGATCGATGAGCTGAAACAGGGTCCCCTTCCACGCGACAAACCCTGGATTCGGCCGAAGGTTCTTCTGCCTCTCGAGCCACTCCACCCACTTCGCCCAATCATCGCCAAACTTCTGTCCCGAAAGGCGCTCAAGCACCGGGGGGACGTTGAGCTCGAGGGCCCGATCAAACCGCAAGAGCTCGATCAGGGCGGGAATGGCCGATCGATCGCCGAGCTGTCCCAGCCTGCTCAAGGCCTCCGTGCGGACGGCGCCATCGGGGTGGGTCAGGTCGGCCACCAGGGAGTCGACCGATGGCTTTTGTGCCACTTGCGCTCCTAATGGGGCGGGTAAGAGTACCACCGCTACGAGCGAGAAGAAGACGAGCAGGACAAACTCCCTCTTCCTCCTCATGGCTTCACCTCCCCTGGTCCAACGAGCCCAAGGGTGGCTTCGGCTCAATCGGACCGGTCAAAGGGATGCACGTTTTAGTTTCTCCAGGTCGCCTGCTCCTCTGCCGGCGATCGGCGGTCACACACGGAGCGAGGCGCTGGACCGGCTAACCTGTGAGAAGGCGCTCAATGGCGGTGATCAAGTCAGCCTTGGACACTGGCCCGTGAAACCGGTGAGCGACCTCTCCCTGCCTTGAGATTACCACCGTGTAGGGCATCGCCCGGTAACCCAGCGGCTTGGCCACGGCCAACTTCCAGTCATATCCGTTCGGAAAGCTGACGCGGTGAGTCCTGACAAACGCCCGCGCGTTGGCCTCAGTATCCCCGACAAAGATCCCCACGAAAGCCACGCCTTTCCCCTTATACCGCTGGTACACTTCCTCGAAAACGGGAGCCTCCCGTTGGCAGTGCGGTCACCACGAAGCCAGGAAGCGGATCACCACGACGCTCCCCTCCAAACTCTGCAGGTTTAGCGTGCCTCCCTCAAGCAGCGGAAGCGGCGTCGCCGGCAAGGACTGGCCAGCAGGCGCCGGAAGGACAAGGAACACCCCGGCCAAGAGGAGGGCCAATCCCCATAGCAGAAACACTCTGGGACTCTTCATTCGCTCCCTCTCTTCTCCCTCATGTGTCTTCCGATATACATCGTCTCGTTGTCTCGACCGGTCACTCTTTCGGCGCCTCCCAACTTGTCCTCAACTGCCTCGAGTCCATCAACGCCCCCGTCGCCCAGCGAACCGACAAGGTCACGCGCTGGCGCACCTCGGACCAGAAGCACCGCTGGCTCGCCGCGGCGCTCCTGGACATTGCGCCGCGCCTGCCCCGCGTCAAGGGGTACGGCGCCGTCCCGCTCCTGCGGGCCGCTCTCCACGGGGACATCCGGACGAAGGAGATCACAGTGGGAGACCAGACTGCGTAGCGCTATGACTGAGGTCGCTTCGCAATTTCAACGAAGAATGGCATTGACTTCTTTGAGGATGGACGTCCCACCGCATGAGGCTGGAGTCTACCCCGCTGGGTTCCAGGGATGCTGATGGGGAAGCCGCAAATTCCGGGACAATCGGCTGTGACGTTTCCCCCAGAAGTCCCTGAATCATCCGTTCGGTCTCGGCGGAATCCCTTCACCGACTCAGGCCTCGCCCTGAACGGGGGCGCACCCCGGCGCACGGCCCCCCTCGACGTCCAATACGGACCGGGGAACCGCACGGATCACCCGGAGGGCCCCCCATTGACGCGGCCCTGCCGCCCGGAATAAGCTCGGGCGCCGGGCGAGCGGGGCGGACTGATCCTTCCGGGCGGGTCGCCTCGTATATCGGCGTGAAGAGGTGGGAGCCGCGAGGGCGGAGCGCGTGGACGACGGGCGCCTGATCCGGGCGATGGCGCAAGGGGATTCGTGTGCCCTCGCGGACTTCTACGACCGCTACGCCCCCCTGGTGTTCGGACTCGCCGCCCGGGTAACCGGGAACGCCGCGGACGCCGAGGAGGTGCTGCAGGATGTCTTCACCCAGACCTGGGCTCAGGCGGCCCTCTACGCCCCGGGGCGGGGCACCCCCCGCACCTGGCTCCTGACCATCGCCAGGAGCCGGGCGATTGACCGGCGGCGGCGGCGGCGCTGGGATGAGGCGGCGGGGTCGACCGGGGAGGAGGCGCTGGAGCCCGGGGATGGCCCCGGGGGGGACCTGGAGGAGCGCGAGCGGCGGGATGCCGTCCGGAAGGCGCTCATGCTCCTCCCGCCGGAGCAGCGAACCGCCATCGCACTGGCCTATTTCGAGGGCCTCACCCACGTCGAGATCGCGATGCAGACGGGGAACCCCGTGGGGACGGTAAAGGGACGCCTGCGGCTCGGGATGGAGAAGCTGCGGGCGCTCCTCAGGCCTGTCCTCGGGGAGGGTCGGGAATGACCTGCGAGGAGCTGCGGGACCGGTATGCCCTGTACGCGGTGGGGGCGCTGCCGCCCGAGGAGCGGGAGCCGCTCGAGGAGCACCTGGCCCGCGGGTGCCCCACCTGCACGGCGGGCGTGGGCGCCTTCGAGCAGGTGGCCTCGCTCCTCGCCTACGACGCAGCGGCGAAGGTCCCGCCGCCGGTCCTCCGGGAAAGGGTCCTGGCTCGGGCCGCCCCCGGCCAGCAGGCAACAGCCCCCGCGGTGCGCCGGCGTCCCACCTGGGGCCTGGCCGCGGCGTGGGCAGCCGCAGCCCTAGTAGCGGTAGCCGGCCTCACCTACGGCCTGACCCTCCGGGGACAGGTCCGGGAGCAGGCCGCGCTCATCCGGGGGCTCCACGTTCGCCTGGCCGAGCACGAGGATCTCATGGCCATCATGACCGACCCCTGCACCCGGATCATCCGGATGGTCGGGGCCGAGCCGGTCCCCCCCCCCGAGGCGCAGGCCCTTTGGAACCAGCAGCGGGGCATGCGCCTCTTCGCGGTCAACCTCCCCCCGCTGGCCGAGGGGGAATCCTACTGGCTGTGGGTCAAGACGGCTACGGACATGGTCCCCGCGGCCGCCTTCTCTCCAGACGCCCGCGGCAGCGCACGCCTGACCCTCACCGGCCTGCCGGACCTCAGCACGGCCCGGGGGCTCGCGGTCACCCGGGAGCGGATCCCGGTCGCCCACCGCCCGGCCGGGCCGATCCTCATGGCCGGCGCCCTCTGACCGGGAGGCCTCGACCGCCTTGCCCGTGGAGCGGGCCGGTCCAGGGTGGTCGGTGCGGATCCCCCCGATCCCCTTCCGCGCGTCCCGCCATCAGAGCACGCGGGTGAGCGTCTCCACCGGGATCTCCCCCACGTGCTTGTGGGCGATCCTCCCCTCCCAGTCAATAAAGAAGGTCTCGGGGACGTGGTACATGCCGTAGTCAATTTGGTAGATATAACTGCTTACTTTTAATGAATCTATCGGCCGAATGGAGGAGGAATTTTTTTCTTGACACGTTGGGGATCGAGGGCTAACGTGAGGCTCACCGGTCAGACCACTAGACCTTCAAACCATCATGCCCATGTCTCGCGTGGTAAGGGAGCGGCTGACCGGCATGGAGGGGGCGATGGCCAGACCTGCGCACCCGCCGGCACTCCGCGCAGTCAAGAAGACTCGCGTCTACGAGGACATCGTCACACAGATCTCCGACCTCATCAGCCAGGGCCGGCTCAAGTCGGGGGATCAGCTCCCCGCCGAGCGGGAGCTTTCGGAGACCTTCAAGGTGAGCCGCACCTCCGTCCGGGAGGCGATCCGCGCCCTGGAGTCCATGGGCCTAGTCCAGTCCCGCGCGGGGGACGGCACCTTCGTCTCCGCCCCCTCCATTGAATCCCTGATCCAGCCGATGGCATCCGCCCTCTTCCACGAGAAGCGCAGCCAGGTGGAGCTGTTCGAAACCCGCCGCATAATCGAGCCGGAGCTCGCCGCCCTAGCGGCGGAACGGGCCACGCCCGAGGACCTTGCGCGAATGGAAGTCATCCTGGCGGACCAGGAGCGGGCGATTGCCGGGGGGGGCTCGGGGGTGGACGCCGACTCGGCCTTCCACTTCGCCATCGCCGAGGCCGCCCGCAATGCTGTCCTCCTCCGGCTGGTGAACGCGATCGTGGATCTGCTCCACCAGAGCCGGGAGAAGTCCCTGCAGACCGAGAATCGCCCCCGCCTCTCTTACCTCAAGCACCGGGACATCCTGGAGGCCCTGAAGAAGGGAGACCCGGAGGAGGCGGAGCGGCTGATGCGGGAGCACATCGAAGGCATCGAGGAGAATATCTTTTCTCCGTCGCGTGAGGCCGCCAGCGGCGCTGCGCGCCCGTAGCGGCGAGACCGCCCACCCCCAGGAGGGATCCATGAGCACGCACTCGGTGGAGGTTGTGTACCGCGGCATTTTCCAGAAGCACCTCGCGCAGAAAATCTGCCGGGGGATCGTGCTGGCCGCGGTCAAGGAGGGGAAGCGCGGGATCGCCTTCGGACGCTACGGCGACTCACCGGAGCGAAACGGGATTCCGGCCAAGCAGTTTGCCATCGTGGCCGATACCGAGGAGGAGCTCCAGATCAGCATGGCCCAGTACGAGCCCAAGGAGACCGACGTCAGCATCGCGGTGGACGACACCCTCTGCAAGGGGGTGGAGTCCTGGGCCTGGTACGGGCTGCAGCCCATCAACAAGCTCCTCAAGAAGGACGGGACCCTCCTGGTCACCTCCATGGAGGAGCCGGATGCGCTCCTCACGATGGCCCATAGCAAGGAGGTCCCCTACCACATCGCCGTGGTGAAGGGGACCGTCTCCTTCTCGGGCCTCTGGGTCTACAAGGATGACCACACCGACGTGCGAGTCCTGGGGGCGGTGGCCAAAGTGGCGCCGCACCTGGTCCGCATCGGCTCGGTGGAAAAGGCGATCCTGGAGGAGTGGGGGGATGAGCTGAAGGTCAAGTCGGCCCGCAAGACCTATGACCGGGCCCAAAAGCACCTCGTGGCGCCTGGCACCGGCAACCCCGAGACCCCCTACACCTTCGAGATGCCCAAGTGGCAGGAGATGCGGGAGGGGCTGGTGATCCCGGCCATCCCGGTCCGGGAACAGGTGGAGGGGTGGGACGGGGGCTACCGCCCCGGCCGGAACCCCACCTTCAAGAAGTTCAGCACCCGGACGATGCGGCCGGTGGTGGATTTCGAGAAGTGCACCAAGTGCACCCTCTGCTGGCTCCAGTGCCCCGACTCCTGCTTCGACATCACGCCGGACGGTCTCTACGATGCCAACATGCAGGCCTGCTGCGGGTGCGGGGTCTGCGAGGCCGTCTGCCCGGTGGAGAACTGCATCACCATGGTCAACGAGACCGCCTTCCCGGACAACGCGTCCCAATGGGAAGCGTGGCAGAAGGACGAGGACGGGTACCGGACCTGGGTGCAGCAGATCATCACCAATCGGCCTGCCCGCTCCCACGGCTTCAGCCACGTGACCCAGTACAAGCAAGAGCTAGCCGAGATGCGGAAGACGGAACCGGCCGGCGAGGTGGCGATCATCAACGAGGAGCCGGGGGCAGGGCCGGGCTAGAGATCCCGCGCACCGGCATCGCGGGGTGCCGCGGTGTCGCAGCGGCTGGCGAAACAGGAGGGATACTCGTGAGCGCACTGACTGCGAAGGCCGGGGAGCGGGAGGAGCTCATCAGCGGGTGTGAGGCCATCGCCCACGCCTGCCGGCTGGCCGACATTGACGTGGTGACAGCCTACCCTATCCGGCCCTACGACACCGTCATGCAGATGGTCGCGAAGATGATCTCCAACGGCGATCTCGACGCCGAGTACATCGTGGCGGAGAGCGAGCACTCCCAGTTCGAGATCGTGAAGCACGCCTCAGCCGTGGGCGCCCGGGTGTTCGTCGGCTCCTCGGGCGTGGGCTGGTTCTACGCCATGGAGGCGCTGGCCGTCACCGCCGGGCTGCGCCTCCCGATGGTCGCCCTGGTGGGAAACCGGGCCCTCGACGACCCCGGGGCCTTCGGGTGCGAGCACAACGACGCCCTGGCGGTCCGGGACCTCGGCTGGATGCTCACCTGGATCGAGGGCGCGCAGGAGGCGCTGGATACCGCTCTGATGGCCTACCGGGTGGCGGAGAACCCCAAGGTCTTCCTCCCCTGCGCTCTGGGGATGGACGGGGCCTTCCTGACCCACTCCCAGCACCTGGTCCGGCTCCCCACCAAGGAGCAGGTGACCGAGTTCCTCCCCCCCTATGACCGGGGGGACAAGCGCCTGCACCCGGACAACCCCATCACCATCGCCCCGCAGGTGAATGAGGACTGGCTGATGGAGATCCGGATGCAGAACAGCGAGGCGATGAAGCGAGCCCGGGGCGTCATCGTGGAGGCCAACCGCGACTTCAAGCGGATCTTCGGCCGCGGCGGTGACCCCTGGCTCGAGGAGTACATGACCGAGGACGCGGAGGTGGTCCTGATCGGCCAGGGGACGCTGGGGCTGCCGGTGAAGGTGACGGTCCGGAAGCTCCGGGAGCAGGGGCAGAAGGTGGGCTTCGTCCGGCTGAAGTGGCTCCGGCCCTTCCCCACGGAGGAGATCACCCAGACCCTCTCGCGCTTCAAGGCGGTCGGGGTGGTGGATCGCGACTACTCCTTCGGCTCGCCGAACGACGGCGGCGTCCTCTACAACGAGATCCGGTCCGCCCTCTACGGGGCCGACACGCGGCCTCCGATCCTGGGCTTCATCTGCGGCCTGGGCGGGCGGGAGGTCACGATTCCGGACGTGGTGGAGATGGTGGAGACAACGGTCAAGACGGCTAAGACGGGGCGCGTTGACAAGCCGACCACCTGGGTCGGGGTCAGGGGGTAACCACCATGCAGACACTGCAGCTCGAGCCCTTTAAGGGCGTCAAGAAGGTGACCCAGGAGGAGTACTTCACCTCCGGCCACCGGACCTGCCAGGGGTGCGAGTCGGCCCTGGTCATGAAGCTGATGGTGAAGGCGGCGGGGCCCCGCACCGTCGTCCTGGGAAGCACGGGGTGCATGTACGTGGCGAACACCACCTACTACAGCACCTCCTGGGTCGTCCCCTGGATGCACACCCAGCTCGGCTCCTCGGGGTCGGCCGGCCTCGGCACCGCCGCGGCCTTGAAGGTGCTCATGCGGAAGGGCAAGATCCCGCAGGAGCCCATCAACGTCATCGCCTTCTGCGGGGACGGGGGCGGGGTGGACATGGGCCTCTCGGCCATCTCCGCCACCCTCATGCACGAGGGGTACAACCTGCTGATCCTCTGCTACGATAACGAGTCCTACGCTAACACCGACATCCAGGTCTCCGGCTCCTCCCCCTGGGGGGTCAACACCACCTTCTCCCCCCCGGGAAAGAAGTACCGGATCATGAACCGCCGGTGGAAGAAGAACATGGCGGCGATGCTGGCGGCCGGGCATCCCACCTGCCGGTACGTGGCCACCGTGTGCGCCTCCTTCGCCGTGGACATGATGAACAAGGTGCGCAAAAGCCTCTCCATCGGTGGCCCTACGTTCATCCACTCCCTGGACCCCTGCCCCAAGGGCTGGGACTACGACCCCATGCTCTCCCACGAGCTGGGGGAGCTGGCGGTGGAGACGGGCATCTGGCCCCTCTACGAGGTCGAGGACGGGAAGCTCCGCTTCTACTCCAAGTCGAAGGCCATCGCGGCCGGCCGGAAGCGCAAGCCGGTGCGAGAGTACCTGGAGCGGCAGGGTCGCTTCGCGCACTTCATCGAGGAAGACATCGAGTTCTTCCAGCGGAAGACCGACGAGATGTGGGAGAAGTGGCTCATCCCCGGGGTCATCCCCTTCACCCCCGAGGAGAAGACCGCACTGCGCCTGGCCGTCCAGTAACCCGACGACGAGGACCCCGGGCCGGGCCCCGGCCCGGGGCCTCCCCCACCTCCAAGGCTCCCCCGCCATCCGATTGCCCTTGCCGCCAGCGTGATGGCGATGCTAATGTCTATGCTCTTGAGTGCCATAGCAGCCGGAGGGTACATCCATGAAGCGCCTCCGCGATATCATCGCGGGGCAGAGTGTCTTCTGCCTCCCACGCGGGACATCGTGTCTCGAGGCGGCCCGGTACATGGCGGAGCGCCACCTGGGGGCGGTCCCCGTCCTGGAGGGGGACCTGCTCGTCGGGATGTTCAGCGAGCGCGACCTCATGAGCCGCGTGGTGGCCCGGGGCCTGGACCCGAAGACCACGCCGATCGGCCAGGTAATGACGAAGGAGATCCTGGTCGGCGAGGCGGACGAGGCCGTGGAGACGGCGCTGGCCAAGATGAAGCAGAAAAACGTCCGCCACCTCCCGGTCGTGGAGGGCAACCAGTTAATCGGCATGGCCTCCCTCCCCGACCTGCTGCTCCTCGAAGTGACCCTGAAGGACGAGGAGATCCGGATGCTCACCGCCTACATCCACTATGTCCCGCCCGGCGCCTCCCGACGCGCCGGCGCAGGGAGCGGAGAATAGGTGGGACCGCCCCCCTCCCCGTCGCCATCCTTTTCCCCGTGACGGCGCTTACCCGCTTCTTCCTCCCTGCCCTCCTCCCTCTCCCCGCCCGGATCCGGGGCCGGGTGGTGCCGCAGAGGGTTTGACGCGCCCATGCACACGGGGCGCTCCGTCAGCATGGCCCTCCGAGGGATGGTGGCTACCCCCCACACCCTGGCGACCCAGAGCGGTCTCCGCGTCCTGCGGCAGGGAGGCAATGCGGTGGAGGCCACCGTCGCCGCCGCCACCACCATCGCCGTGGTCTACCCCCACATGAACAGCCTCGGGGGGGACAACGTCTGGCTTATCTACGACGCCACCACCCGTCAGGTGCGGGGCTTGAACGCCACCGGCCGGTCGGCCGCGGCCGCCACGATCGGCTGGTACCGGGAGCAGGGAATCACGGATGCCATCCCGCCGCGGGGGTTTTTGGCGGCCAACACGGTCCCGGGGTGCGTGGACGGCTGGGCAAAGGCCTACGACTACAGCCGGGAGGCCCTCGGGGGGCGCCTTCCCTGGGGGGACCTCCTCGCGGACGCTATCCACTACGCGGGCGACGGCTTCCCGGTGACCCGGAGCCAGGAGGAGTGCACGGCGAAGAACCTCGATCCCTCCGACGACTGGATCCGGCACCTGCAGCGCTTCGAAGGCTTCCGGCAGACGTACCTCCGCTCCGACGGACAGCCGGTCGGTCAGGGTCAGGTGATGCGCCAGCGGGCGTTGGCTCTCACCATCCGAGAGATGGCCCGAGAAGGGGCGGAGGCCTTCTACCGGGGGAGCCTGGCGCGGCGGATCGCCGAGTTCCTGCAGCGGCACGGCAGCCCCCTGACCGCGGAGGACTTTGCCACCCACACCTCCACCTGGGTGGAGCCGATCCACACCACGTACCGAGGCTACACCGCCGTCAGCCTGCCGCCCAACACCCAGGGCGTGGCGGCCCTGAGTCTCCTCAACCTCCTGGAGACCCACGACCTGACGCTCTACGGGGATGGGTCACCCGACTACCTGCAACTGATGGTGGAGGCGACCAAGCTGGCCTTCGCCGATCGGGACCGCTGGGTCACGGACCCCGACTGGCTCAAGGCCCCCCTCGCCCGCCTCCTGGACAAGGGCTACGCTGCCGAGCGGGCGGCCCAGATCTCCATGACGCGCGCCGAGAGCGCCTACGCCCCCGGGGTCACCGGGGGGGACACGGTCGCGTTGGCCGCGGTGGACGGCGCCGGCAACGCCGTCTCCCTCATCCAGAGCATCTACTTCGACTTCGGCTCCGGCATCGTCGCCGGGGACACCGGGGTCCTGATGCAGAACCGGGGCTCGTTCTTCTCCCTGGACCCGGGCCACGTCAACGCGCTGGCCCCCCGGAAGCAGACCTTCCACACCCTGATCCCCGCGATGCTGCTGGCGGAGCGCCGCCCCTACCTGGTCTACGGGACCATGGGGGGGGAGGGCCAGCCCCAGACCCAGGCCGCCCTCGTCACCCGGGTCGTGGACTTCGGCTACGACATCCAGGCGGCCATCGAGGCCCCCCGATGGCTCTACGGGCGGACCTGGGGTCTCCCAACCCGCGCTCTCTACCTTGAGGGGCGGTTCTCCCCCGCCACCGCCGCCGAACTCGCACGGCGGGGGCACCCGGTCCACGTCCTGCCCGACTGGAGCGAGAGCATGGGGCACGCCCAGGGCATCGTGATAGATCCCGAGACCGGCGTCCGGTTCGGCGGCGCGGACCCCCGGGGGGACGGCGCGGCGGCCGGCTACTGAGCTCCCATCCGCGGAGGCAGGGGGATCATGGCGGAGTACTTCACCCTGGACTTCCTCGGGCGCTTTCTCCGGATCGTCGCCATTGACATCGTGCTCGCCGGCGACAATGCCGTCGTCATCGCCATGGCGGTCCGGAGCCTCCCCGAGCGGCAGCGGCGCCAGGGCATCTTCTGGGGGGCCCTGGCAGCCGTAGGGATGCGGGTGGCCATCACCATCGTCGCCGTCCAGCTCCTGGCCATCCCGTACCTGAGCGCGGTCGGGGGCGCCCTCGTCCTCTGGATTGCCGTGAAGCTCCTCATCCAGGACCCCCCCGATGAGACCGGACTCCGGGGAGCGGCCAACTTCTGGCAGGCCATCCGGATCATCATGTTCGCCGACCTCGTCATGAGCACCGACAACATCCTGGCCATCGCCGGGGCCTCGGGCGGGAGCAAGGAGCTGGTGCTGTTCGGCCTCGCCCTGAGCATCCCGATCGTGATGTTCGGCAGCGCCCTCATCGCCAGGCTGATGGACCGGTACCCCTGGCTGGCCTACGTGGGGGCGGGCATCCTGGGGTGGACGGGCGGGGAAATGATCGGCCACGACCAGGCCATCATAGCCCACATCGGCGAGACTGCTGGCATCTGGAGGTGGGTCTTCTCGGCCGCGGCAGGGGCGCTCGTGATCCTGGTGGGGAAATGGTGGGCCCGAAGGTTGCACGCCTCGGCCGCCCGCCGGGCAGCGAAGACGGGGACGCCCGCCCCCGAGAACCCGGCAATCCCTGACGAGCAGCGGGCAGGCGATGGGTAAAGCCGAGATTTCCTGACCTATAGTTTTACTTTAAGTTGTTTGTCATAAAACTCTGGAAGCCATGAAATGGACCACAGGGCGGTTCTGGCCGAGGCGCTCCGAGAGGAGGAGATGACCCGTCGGGCCTTCCTCCGGCGCCTAGGAGCGACGGCCCTCGTAGCCGGGGCTACCGGGGTGTTCCCCAGGCCGGCGGCCGCCCGGCCCCCGCGGCGGGGCGGGACCCTCAAGGTGGCCTGGATTGATACGGTGGATACCCTGGACCCGCACGCCACCTCCTCGCTCGGCGCCGGCAAGATCACCAACAACATCTACAACGCCATCCTGAAGGTGGACTACGACGGGAAGCGCGTGCGCTTCGTGCCCGACCTGGCCGAGAAGTGGGAGATGCCCGACCCGGTGACCCACATTCTCACGCTGCGGCGCGGCGTGAAGTTCCACACCGGAGAGGAGTTTACCGCCGAGGACGTGAAGTGGAACCAGGAGCGCCTGGCCGACAAGCAGGTCGGCTCCCCGCACGGCTGGAAGCTGGCCTACCTGGACGAGATCCAGATCCTGGCCAAGCACAAGATCAAGATCACCTTCAGCAAGCCCTACCAGTTCCTCCAGGTCGCCTGGAACGGGAGCACCGGGCGGGCGGGCACCATCGTGAGCCGGCGAGCGGTGGAGAAGCATGGCCGGGCCTACGGCCGGCACCCGGTCGGGACTGGCCCCTTCCGGTTGGTGGAGTGGGTGGAGAACAACCGGATCGTTCTGGAGCGGCACCGGGAGTACTTCGAGATGGGAGCGGACGGCAGGCGCCTCCCCTACCTGGACAAGGTTACCATCCTCCTCGTCCGGGAGGCCGCCACCGCGCTGGGTGCTATCATGACGGGGGAGATCGACGGGATGGGCACGTGCCCCTTCCCGTTCGTGGCCATGCTGAGGAACAACCCGAACCTCACCGTCTACGGCCAGGTGGAGGGGAACTACACCTATCTGGGGATGAACAACCGCAAGCCCCCCTTCGATGACAAGACCCTTCGGCAGGCGGTCTCATTCGCCATTGACCGGACGCCCATCATCCACCAGGCCTACTTCGGGGAAGCGATCCAGGCCTGCACCCCCATCTCCCCCCCCATGACCGACTTCTACAACGCCAGTCTTTGCGGCAGCAAGAAGGGACAGGCTTTCGATGTGGAGAAGGCAAAGGCGCTGCGGGCAAAGGCAAAGGTCCAGGGGGAGATCGAGGTTGACTATATGACCACGGCGGGCGCCACGGGTTCGGGCGGGGCGGGGACCCGAGTGGCGGAGCTCGTCCAGCCCATGCTCGCCAAGATCGGCATCACGGCCCGGATCCAGCTTTTCGATCAGACCGCCTGGCTGAAGAAGCGCAACACCGGGGACTTCCAGATGTACGACGGGGGCTGGATCGCGGATCTACACCCCGACCAGAGCCTCTTTTCCGAGTGGCACAGCGAAAAGCCCTGGAACTTCGTGGGGTACAGCAATCCCGAGTACGACCGGCTGGTCACCGAGGCGCAGTTTGAGACCAATCTCGCAAAGCGGAAGGCCCTCTACGAGAAGGCCAGCATGATCCTGGCCGAGGACGCCCCCTGCGCTTTCCTCACGCACTTCAAGGAGTTCAAGGTCCTGTCGAAGCGCGTGAAGAATTTCCAGTACATCCCGGCCGACCTCATGAACTTCCACGACGTCTGGATCTAGTCCCATAAGGGTGCGCTCCGCACCCGCAATCAACGACCCTTCGCGCAAGCCCGCCCACGCCACGCACGCCCGAGGAGCAGAGCGGCCGACCCCCCCCACCATGAGCAGGGGGAGGCCAAAGGCGAAGCGTTGGCGATCCCGTGCCCTAAAAATCGGTAGCCCCACGACCGGAAGCGCACACGTGACAAGGGGTTCGGTAGTGAGTGGAGGCCCAGGCGTGTCGGAACGACACCCCAACAGGGGTGAACGCCGGGCGGTCGTGCCGCGCGAGGACCTTTCGCGCCCCGTTACCGGAGGATGACGCCGGCGTAGCCCACGACCCGGGTGTAGTCGTGGTTCACGTCGCCGGAGGTCATGTGCCGGACGAGGCGGGCCGCGGTGGCGCCCAGGGCCTTCGCGGCGAGCAGGACAGCGGTCGTGGGGTGGAACCCGCACATGCTGATCCGGTGCTGCCGGACGGTCCGGTGCAGACCAGCCGGGTCTAGGGCGAGCATCTGCTCGATGGCCAGCCGATCCTTCCGCTCCGCTACCTCTTGCGGCTCGTAGTGATTGAGGTCGGTGCTGGCCACCACGGTCACCCGTTTCGGGTAGGCCCCCACCGCCTCGGCCACGGCGTGCCCCACGTCCTGGCAGGCGGCATACTCGTGTGAAAGGAGGCAGATGGGCACAAAGGTGGGAACCGGATCCCGGAGCTGCAGGAAAGGGAGCTGGACCTCGATGGCGTGCTCTTTGCGATGGGCAACGTCGTCCTCCTCCAGGATCTCGGAGGCCTGGAGCACAGCTCGGGCAAGGTCGGTTTCGACGGCCACCTCCCCCAGGGGCGTGGCCCAAGCGCCCTCGGTGACGATCGCTGCTCCCGCCCCGAGGCCCGTGTGATTCGGCCCCAGAATCACATAGACCTCGGCGGGCTCGAGGCCCCCGTACACCTCCCCCGCGACGCGGCCCGAGTACATATAGCCGGCATGGGGGGCCACGACGGCCACCGCCCGCTCCTGGGGACCGCGCACGAGGAGGTCCTCCACCTGACCCCGGAGCGCGGGGGCCGTGCCGGGATAGAAGGTCCCGGCCACCGCGGGCCTGCGGATCACCGGAACCACGCTATCGCCTCCCGAAGTGGGCCCGAAGGCAGGTCCCAAGCGCCTGCACCAGGCTCGGTCGAGTGTTGGTGAGGAAGACCGATTCTTCCAGGACAAACGTCTCGTTCAGGAGGCGGCTGACGGCAGGCGGACGGCGCCGCCCGCCGCGGCCCGCGTCCCGGCGTCGCGCCAGCGCCTCCTAGAAGAGCCCCACGAGTTTGTCCTGCATCCGGAGTTCGGTGTCCACGAGGAAGACGGCCAGGTTGGGCATCAGCTCGTGAACTCGGGTGAGGGAGGCGGCCACCTGCTTGAGCCGGATGGCCCCGCCTCGCCCACGCCGGACGATACCGCACCCCTCCAGGAAGCGAAAGTAGCGCGCCGCCGCCTCGGGCGAGCAGAACCGGGTCAGCGTCTCGGGCCGGAGGGTCTCCTGATGGCTGATGAGGTCCCGGAGGAAGAGGCGAAAGGAGTACCGCTTGAGCTGCTCGTAGAGGCGGCGCTGCCGTGCCCCGGAGAGGGTGGGGGGGAAGAGGAGCCCCTCGGGCGCGCCGGCCCTGCCGAGGAGAATCCCCCGCCGGCGGAGGGCCTCCGGGAGGGAGGCCCGGGGCTCGGCCCGGGCCATTCTGAGCGCCCGCACCTCCCGGCGTAACGTTGCCACCTCTTCCCGGAGGGCGGGGGTCCCCCGCATCCTGCCCCCCTGAACTCCTAGGGAGAGCCCCGGGTCCCGGCCGGATCCGTGGGAAGGACCCCTCCGGTCGGATCGCAGGCCGCCTCGGCTAACACCCACGCCGCCGCCTCTTCCAGGTCGGCGGCGATGCAGTCGGGGACGGCTCCCGGCGTCCCTGCGACATTTTCCGCTTCCTCCCGACCGTGTCCCGTCAGGAGGAGAACCGTGCGGGCCCCGACGCCCCGCCCCAGGAGGACGTCGCTCATGTGATCCCCGATGACGAAGGAGCGAGCCAGATCCAGCCCATGCTCCTCGGCAGCCCGCCGGATCATCCCATCGCCGGGCTTCCGGCACTGGCAGACCCGGCGGTATGGGAGATCGCCCTCCGTGGGGTGATGCGGGCAGTAGTAGAGCCTGCTCACCTCCACCCCCTCCGCCGCCAGCAACGCTAGCAAGTGCGCATTGACGCGCTGAAGCGCCGTCTCGTCGAAGTACCCGCGGGCCACCCCGGCCTGGTTGGTCACGATGACCAGGCAGAAGCCGGCCGCCTGCAGTCGGCGGAGGGCCGCAGCGGCCCCCGGGATGAGGTGGAGCTGCTCGGGGGAGCCGATGTAGCCCACTTCTTCATTGATGGTCCCGTCCCGGTCCAGGATGACGGCCGGGCGGTTCACCGGCACCCCCCGGCTGCGCGCCGAGGAACGAAGGAGGGACCCGACGGCACGATGGACCTCCTCGACGCTTACGCCCCGCATGCACCGATGGTCAATCGGGCACTCGCGCAGGAGGCAGGGGCTGCAGAAGACCGGCTGGCGCAGCAGGGTCGCGCGTCGGCTCACCGGGGCCGTGGTGGTCGGGTCGGTAGGGCCAAAGATCGCCACCAGCGGGGTCCCCACAGCCGCCGCCACGTGCATCCCCCCCGTGTCATTGGTGACGAAGGCGCCGCAGCGACGGAGGATGCCGGCCAGCGCCTTGAGGTCGGTCCGTCCGGTCAGGTCCGCCAGCGCCTCGGGATGCGCCGAGGCCGCCCGGACCGCGGCGGTGGCCTGCGTGTCCGAGGGGGCTCCCACCAGCAGGGGGCGACACCCCTCGGCCACGAGCCGGTCGGCCAGGGCGGCGTACCGCTCGGCCGGCCACCGCTTGGCCGTCCCGTAAGCTGCCCCGGGGTTCAGGGCGACGATGGGAGCCTCCCAGTCACACCCCGCCTCTCGGAGCAGGGCGTCAGCCCGGTCCTGCTCCTCCGGGCTCACCACCAGGAGCGGCTCGGCCGGCACCTCGGCCCAGCCCAGAGCGCGGACGAGCCCGAGGTAGTACTCCGCCTGATGGCGCTTTCGCAGCTCCGGTGAGAGGGACACCGCGCGGGTGAGCAGGAGGCCGCGCCCTTGGGTCGCAAAGCCGATCCGCTCCGGGATCCGGGCCAGCCAGACAAGCAGCGCCGCATCGAAGGCATTCGGGAACAGCACGGCCAGGTCGAACCGCTGCCGCCGGAGCTCACGGGCGAGGCGCAGGCGCCCCCTGTTCCCCCGGTGGACGCCGGCGCTCTCGTAAAGCAGCAGATCGTCCACGGCCGGGTTTCCCCGGAACAGGTCGGCCACCCAGGGACGAACCAGGAGGCTCAGGTGCGCCCGCGGGAAAGTCCGCCGGACCGCGGCGAGGGCCGGCGTCATCAGAAGCGCGTCCCCGACCCAGTTGGTGCCCCGGACCAGGATCCGGGCGACGTCGCCCATCATCCCTCTCCCTCCGGCCGGGTCTTCCAGCGGCGGTGCACCCAGAACCACTGCTCCGGGTGCTCCCGGATGAAGGCTTCCAGGACGGCGCTCGCCTCGGCGGTCGTTGCCAGGATGTCCCGCCGATGGTCTCCCGTGACGGCCACCGGGATCTCCTTCCCAATCCGGACCGTAAAGCGCCCCGGGGTGCGCCGCGGACAGACCACCGGCAGGAGAGCCGCTCCCGTCCGGCGGGCGGCCAGGGTCGCTGCGGTGGTGGTGCAGGCCGGGGTGCCAAAGAAGTCCACGAAGACCCCGCGCTCCCGCGCCACGTTCTGGTCGATCAGCATCGCTACCGTTCCGCCGCGCCGCAACGTCTCCACCAGGTGCCGGAACGCGTGCCGCTTTGGAATGACCTGGTTTCCCCCCGCTGTCCGGATCCCGGCGATCCAGGCCTCCAGGAACGGGTTGTCCAGCGGGCGGGCAACGATATCGGCGGCCTCCCCCAGGAGGAGCCAGGCCCGCGCTAAAACCTCCCACGACCCGAAGTGAGCCGTCACGACGACGACCCCCCGGCCCCGCTCCCGGGCGCGCTGGAGGTGCTCGACCCCCTCAACCCTCACCACCTGCTCGAGGCGCGCCGCGCTGAGCCCGCGGAGCCGACAGGTCTCGACAAAGGTGTACCCGAGGTGGATAAAGTGGCTCCGGGCGATCGCCTCCCGCTCAGCCGCTGTCGTCCGGTCTCCGAAGGCCCGCGCCAGGTTCTCCAGGGCAATCTTCCTATGGCGGGCATCCACGGCGTACCACAGGCGACCGAGCAGGCGCCCCAGGGTGAAGGCGAGAGGCTCGGGCAGGGACCCTACCGGCAGGACGACCGCCATCGCCCCCAGGAACTCCAGGCGCTCCCGCAGCCCGCCCGTTGCGTCAGGTCCGGCCACCTCTGCTCTCCAGCCGGAGCCCAGCCAGGGCCGCCTCCAGCACTTCCGCACCCTGCGTGACCAGGAACTCCACCTCCAGGACGGCCACCGGCAAGCCCCCCGCCTGCGCGGGGAGGCTTCCTCGCCCCCGATCCTTCGCGGTCGTCACGAGGAGCGTCGCTCCCGCCGCCCTCCCCTCCCGTCCTGCCCGTTCCAACTCCTCCTCACGGTACCGGTGATGATCCCGGAAACGGAACGTCGCCCTAACCGACGCCCCGAGACCCCGCAGGGTCGTCTCGAAGGCCTCCGGACTCCCGATGGCCGAGAGTGCCACCACATCCTGGCCTGCCAGGGCCGTGGGCGGGAGGACGGTACCATCGGCGAGCCGGACGAGCGAGACAGGACGATGGACCGCACGGAGGAGAGGGGCGCGCCCGTTCAGACGGTGGATGCCCTCCTCCGCCCGGTCCAGATCCCGGGCCTGATCCGTCCGCGTCAGGATGATCAGGTCCGCCCGGCCGGTCGCCCCCGGCGGCTCGCGCAGGAGTCCACGCGGGAGCAACGCTCCGTTCCCGAATGGGGATCGTGCATCCAGCAGGAGGATATCCAGGTCGCGGTGGAGCCGCAAGTGCTGATACCCGTCGTCCAGAATGATGACATCGGCGCGCAAACTTCCAAGGGCCACCTCGGCCGCCCGGCGCCGGTCCGCCGCGACGATGACCGGGACCCCCGGGAGAGCCTCCGCGATGAGGTTGGCCTCGTCCCCCGCCTCGGCGGCGGGGATCACAAGTCGCTGGCCGGTTGACGCGACCAGGAGGCCGGTCCCACCCGTCCTCCAGTATCCCCTAAGGAGGATTACCGGCCTCCAGCCACGCTCCTGAAGGTGGCGGGCCAGGCAGATCACGCAGGGCGTTTTGCCGGTCCCGCCCGCCGTCAGGTTGCCCACGCTCACAACCGGGCAGGGGACCCGGTGCGTGGCGAGGAGGCGTGCACGGTAGGCAACCCTTCGGGTCGCCACCGCCGTCCCGTACATCCACGAAGCGACGCGGAGGGTGGCCCGTAGGACGGCGTGCGCCGATCCGCCGGGCGAGTCCTCCCCCCGGGCCACGGCCCTGACCGCATCCTTCACCTTCACAGCAGTGCTTCCAGGGCGACCAGCGTGCGCGCCGTGGCCCCGCAGTGCCGCTCGAGGAGGGCGGCTGCCGCCTCTCCCAGCCGCTTGGCGTGAGCAGGGTCCCGCGCCAGCGCCAAGACCGCCGCAGCCAGGCCGGGCGCGCCCGGGACCTGGACTGCCGCCCCCTCGGCGAGGAAGGCCGCGGCCATCTCGGCAAAGTTAGCCATGTGGGGGCCGAAGAGGATGGGGCATCCATGCTGAGCGGGCTCCAGGATATTGTGCCCCCCCACGGGGACGAGGCTCCCCCCGACGAAGACGAGGGTCCCCAGGGCGTACAGGCGCGCCAGCTCCCCCACCGTGTCCACGAGGATCACGGGCGGGTGAGAGAAGGGCGGGAAGGGGCGGGTGCTCCAGCGCCCGCAGGCGAGCCCGGCGGCGGTGGCGGCCGCCTCGGCCTCGGCAAGACGCTCGGGGTGGCGGGGCGCGAGGATGAGGCGAGCCTCCGGGTCCACCTGCCGTAGCGCGGAGAAGGCCGCAACGGTCGCCTCCTCCTCCCCCCGATGCGTGCTGCCGGCCAGCAGGACGTGCACTCCCTCAGGGATGCCCAGGCTCGTCAGCCAGGCCCGCCGCTCGCTCGCCGGGACCGGTGTCACCCGGAGGTCATATTTCAGGTTGCCCGTCACCCGGATCCGGTCTGCCGGCGCCCCCAGGGCCCGGAGCCGATCGGCGTCTGCCTTTCCCTGCATGAGGCACAAGGTGAGGTCCCGCAGGACGCGGCGGAGGAACGGCCGGGCCAGCCTGTAGCGGGGGAAGGAACGAGGGGAGATCCGGCCATTCGCCAGGACGACCGGAATCGCGCGGTCCCCGCAGGCCCGGAGGAAGTTGGGCCAGAGCTCGGTTTCCGCCAATAGGACCAGACGGGGTTGGATGGCTTCGAGCGCAAGCCGGATGCACCCTGGCAGGTCGAAGGGAAAATAGACCCGGGCCTGGGCCTCCCCGAGGCGCTCTGCCGCGACGGCCTGGCCCGTCTCGGTCACCGTAGAGATCAGGATCGGAAGCTCGGGACGCCTCTCCCGCAGGGCCCGGAGGAGCCCGCTCACTGCCAGGACCTCGCCCACCGACACCGCGTGCACCCACACCGGCCGCATCCCGCTGAGGCCCGCGAGGTCTTCGGGCGCATAGCGGCCGCGGCGCTGACCGATCCCAGCCCGAAACGCTCCTCCCCGTCCGTAGCGCCACAGGAGGCGCGGCGTCATGGCCAGAAAAGCGAGAAGCAAGCCCACGGTGTACAGGCCGTACACTCAGGCTCTCCCCGCCGCATCCGCCGTGGCGGTGACGGCATTGAGGCGACGCTCCAGCTCGACCCGCGCCCCCTCGAGGGCGGCCCGGTCCGCCCTCGGGGGGACCACGAGCCCATCGCCAAAGACAAAGACGCCCCGGGCGAACGGGCGAGGGAGGAAAAACCGATCCCAGGTCGGGAGGAACCAGCCGCCGCTAGCCCCGAAGCCAATCGGGACCACGGGGGCGCCGGTTCGCCGGGCCAGCGCGATGACCCCGAGCTGGACTCGCTCCCGCGGCCCCCGGGGGCCATCCGGGGCGATGGCCAGGTGCGAGCCCTCCTGGTAGGCCAGAAGCATCGCCCGAAGCCCCACGTGCGCCCCCCGAGAAGTGGACCCGCGCACGCTCCGGATGCCAAAGCGCCGGACGATTCTGCTGATCACCTCCCCGTCCGCATGGCGGCTCACGAGAGTCGTTATCGGCGCGCCCGGCCAGAAGAAGGGCATTATCAGGAGGCGCCCGTGCCAGAAGGCGAAGATGAGGGGTCGCCCCTCCCGAGCGTGGAAGGCCTCGGCCCACTCCCGTCCCACCACCCGAAGCCGGAGACTCCTGTGGAGGAGCCAGACGCCCGCGGCGCCGATCCACGCCCCGGTGGCCAGCGCGGCGCGCGAGCGCCGGAGGCGCCGCAGAAGCCCACGCATCACCGGCGGGCGGGGGAGAGGCACGCCAGGACTGACTCGGCCGCCCGCCCGGCCGCCCCGACCTCCCCCAGGAGTCCCGGGAGGCGGGCCAGCTCGGCCCGCACCGCGGCCAGGCGGGCCGGGTTTCGTAGAAGCATCAGGGCTTCGGCGGCGATCCGGTCCGGGGTCGCGTCTCCCTGGATCAGTTCCGGGGCCACCCGACGCCCGGCCACCAGGTTGACCATGCCGATGAAGGGCACTCGGATGAGGAGCCGCCCGACCAGGTAGGTGAGCCCGGAGACCTTGTAGATCACCACGAGCGGCGTCCCCAGGACCCCCGCCTCCAGGGTCGCCGTCCCGCTGGCGGCAATGACCAAGTCGGCGGCGCGGATCACCCCGTACGTGTCCCCAGCGAAAAGGCGGATCTCGGGGTCGGCGGCAGCGGGGAGGAGGGCGCCCACGTGCTCGGGGTGCAGGGTGTCGGCCACCGCCACGGCGAAGCGGGTTCCGGGGAGCGCCTGCGCGATACGCGCCGCGGCCCCGACCATCACCGGGAGGTGCCGCTCAACCTCGGCCTCGCGGCTGCCAGGGAGGAGGCCGACCAGCCGCGCCTCGTCCCGCAAGCCGAGGCGGGCCCGGCAAACCTCCCGGGGCGGGACGGTCTTCACCCGATCCAGGACCGGGTGCCCCACGAAGAGGACCTGCACCCCGGCCTCACGGTAGAGAGCTTCCTCGAAGGGGAAGATGACCAGCATCTTCCGGACGAGGCGCCGGAGGGTCCGGATCCGCCCCCGCCGCCACGCCCAGATTTGCGGGCTGACGTAGTAGCAAACCGGCACTCTCACCCGAGCGGCAGCCCGGGCAAGGCGCAGGTTGAACTCCGGGAAATCAATGCAAATGAGCAGGGCTGGCCGCGGATCCCGCAGCATGCCGGCGAGAAGCCGGTAGGCCCGCCAGATCCGGGGGAGCCGCGCCAGGACCTCGGTCAGGCCCACCACCGCCACCTCGCGGGCCTGCACTGCCAGCGCGACCCCGGCGGCCGCCATCCGGTCGCCGCCCATCCCTGCCAGATCCAGTTCGGGCGCGCGCCGCTGGAGTTCAGTGGCCAGCTCGGCTCCCAGCAGATCCCCGGAAGCCTCACCAGCAGACAGGAGAATCCAGGCGTCGCCCATCCCTGCCTCCCGCTCCGTTCCGCTAGATCTTCGCCAGGATCTGGTCCGCTACCCGTAACGCCTCCAGCGCCTCCTCTCCAGAGACCGCCGGACGGGCCCGGGTCCGGACGGCAGCCAGGAAGCTCTCCAGCTCGAGACGAAGCGGCTCCGCCTTGTCCACGGCCACCTCCTCCCGGACAATCCGGGGCAGCTCGGTCACCGGGGCACCGGGAGGGGGAAGAAGTCGGCGGTAGCAGGTGACTTCCTGCGAGGCGTAGTCCAGGGCCAGGTAGGTATCCCGCTGGAAGATGCGGAGCTTGCGGAGGCGCTCGACGCTCACCCGGCTCGCCGTCACGTTGGCGATGCAGCCGGAGGCAAACTGGAGGCGGGCATTGGCGATGTCCACCCGGTTTGAGATGACCGGGACCCCCACCGCCTGCACCTGGACCACGGGAGACCGGACGAGACTCAGAATGATATCAATATCGTGGATCATGAGGTCCCGGACCACGTCCACATCGGTCCCCCGACCCGCAAAGGGCCCCAGGCGGTGGCACTCGATGAACCCCGGCTCCCGGACCAGACTGTGCAGCGCCCGCACGCCCCCGTTGAAGCGCTCCACGTGGCCCACCTGAAGGATCCGGCCCGCGCGGCGCGCCGTGGCCACCAGCGCCTCTGCCTCCTCCAGGTTTTCGGCGATGGGCTTCTCCACCAGCACATCGGCGCCCGCCTCCAGGAAAGCCCGCGCCACGGTGTGGTGGTGGACCGTGGGGACGGCGACACTGACCGCCTCGACCTTCCCCAGCAGGCCCCGGAAGTCCGTGGCCGCCTCCGTCCCCACGCGGGCAGCAATAGCAGCCGCTCGGGCGGCATCCGCATCGCACACCGCCACCAGCTCTGCACCCGGCAGTTCCCGGTACAGGCGCGCGTGGTGCTCCCCCACGTGTCCCGCGCCGATGACGGCCACCTTGATGGGTCTTTCGCCCACACCCACCGCCTCCTCCGCCACGAGGTCAACGGTCACGAGTCATGGAGTATCGGTCCTCGCCCCCCTGCCCCTATTCCGCAATGATAGTAATCCCGCTCTCGTCAGCCAGGGTCACCATCTCTTCCCGGTCCAGGCAGAGGGTCCGGCCGGCCTCCACGGCGAGGACGCGGCCCCGCACCTCCCGCAAGGCCTCCACGGTACTCCGCCCGATGACGGGGACATCGAAGCGGAAGTCATGGTCCGGCCGGCAGGCTTTTACCACCACCACCCCGTCCTTCCCGAGGGCTCCGCCGCGCCGGATGGCAGCATCGGTCCCCTCGATGGACTCCACCGCCACCACGGTCCCCCGCTTGACCACCACCGTCTGCCCGATCTTTAGGGCCGCGATGGTCCGGGCAATCTCCCGGCCGATCCGGATGTCCTCTCGCTCAGACGCCGTGGGGGCCTGCCGCGTCAGAACTCCCGGCGCGAGCAGGATGCCCCCTAGAAAATCGGTGCACCGCCGGAGGGTAATTCCCTCCTTCGCCAGCTCCTCCGCTACCCCCTCCAGGATCGCGTCCCCGCGGCGGTCCCGCAGGCGGGCAAAGAGGCGAGCCCCTCTCAGGTCTGGCCGGACCCGACCGAAAAGATGGGTCATCTGGACCTTCCCCACCATGATGGCCTCCGTGACCCCCTCCCGTCGAAACGTCCGCAGGAGGGCGCCCAGTTGCCCCACCCTGATCCAGCCAGTCCGGTCGGCCACCCCTTCCAGGGCGGGGTCGGTCTCCTCCCGGAGCGCCACGGCCACCACGCGGAGCCCACGCGCCTTCGCCTCGCGAGCCGCAATCAGGGGCAGGGGGCCGCAGCCCGCGATGAGGCCCAGGGCGGCAGCCCCGCCGGTCACCGGGTAATCCCCCGCTCCGAGGTCTTGATGAAGTGGACCAGGTGCTGAACCTCGGCGCAGGCCGGGAGTTCGGCGGTGATCCGCTCCAGTGCCTGGCTGGTGTTGAGGCCAGAGAGGAAGAGGAGACGGTAGGCCTGCTTCAGATGGCGGATGGCCTCGGGGGGGAAGTTCCGGCGCTTCAGCCCGACCGTGTTGAGGCCGAAGAGACGAGCGCGGTTCCCCTGCGCTTTCACGAAGGGGGGAATGTCCAGGATGATCCCGGAGCAACCGCCGATGATGGCGTGGGCCCCGATCCGGCAGAACTGGTGCACCCCGGTCAGCCCACCCACAATCGCGTGCTCCTCTATGACGATGTGCCCGCCCAGCGTGGCGGCATTCGCCACGATGACCCCGTCCCCCAGGTGGCAGTCGTGGGCCACGTGCGCGTAGGCCATGATGAGGCAGCCCCGCCCCACCACGGTCTTCCCCCCCCCGCCACTGGTGGCCCGGTTCAGCGTGGCAAACTCCCGGATGATGGTGCCGTCCCCCACGATGAGCATGCTCTTCTCCCCCCGGAACTTCAGGTCCTGGGGCTCCGATCCCAGGACCGCGTGGGAGAAGATCCGGCAGTTCCGGCCCACCTCAACCCCCGCCTCGATGACGACGTGGGCACCAACGGTGGTACCGTCCCCGAGGGTGACCTGGTCCCCGATCGTGCTGTAGGGGCCGATGGTGACCCCGGCGCCGAGGCGGGCCGTGGGCGCGACAATCGCACTGGGATGGATGCTCACGGGCTCACTCCGTCTGGGTCGGCGCGCCCGCCTCGGGCGCCGGCGCCTCCCCCACGTCTACCAGCATGCAGAACAGTTCGGCCTCAGCCGCCACCTCCCCGTTTACAGAGGCGGTCCCCCGCGCCCGACAGGTCCGGTTCTTCAGGGCCGTGAACTCCACCTCCAGCCGGAGCTGGTCCCCGGGGTGGACCGGCTTCCGGAACCGGCACTTATCAATCCCGGCGAAGTAGAAGAGCTTGTCCCCCCGTCCCCCCACGCTACTAATCCACAGGACACCGCCCAACTGGGCCAACGCCTCCACGATCAGGACCCCGGGCATGATCGGATGGCCCGGGAAGTGCCCGGCGAAGAACGGCTCATTCATTGTGACGCTCTTCACCCCCACGATCCGGCGCCCCGGCGTCATCTCCAGCACCCGATCCACCAGCAGAAACGGGGGACGGTGCGGGATGAGCTTCTGGATCGCGTTGACGTCCATCATCGCCGTGGCTCCTCTTCGTCCGGCCGGTCCGTGCTCACCCCAAGCCGCTGCTCCAGCTTCCGGATGCGGCGGAGCAGGTCCGGTAATTTCGTCCAGGCGGTAAAGATTCGCTTCGCCGTCATATGGGGGACCGCCGGGCTGCCCAGGACGATAGCCCCGGCTGGCAGGTCCTCCCCGACGCCGGCCTGGGAGCCGATCACGGTTCGGTCTCCGATCTTCAGATGGCCCACCAGCCCGGCCTGGCCGGCGATCGTCACGTGCCGGCCCACCTCCGTGCTCCCGGCGATCCCGACCTGCGCCACGATGATCGAGCCCTCCCCGATGACCACATTGTGCGCGATCTGGACCAGGTTGTCGACCTTGGTCCCCCGGCCAATCCGCGTGGCGCCCAGCGTCGCCCGGTCCACCGTGACGTTGGCGCCCAGCTCGACGTCATCCTCGATCATCACTCGCCCCACCTGGGGGACCTTGTGGGACCCCCCCTGCGCATCCCGGGCGTAGCCGAATCCATCGCTCCCCACCACGGTTCCGCTGTGGATGACCACCCGGTCCCCCACCATCACGCCCTCCCGGATGACCACCTGGGGGTAGAGGAGACAGGACCGGCCGATCCGGCTACCGCGGCCGACGTACACCTGGGGGCCGATCTGGGTCTCCTCCCCCACCTCGGCGCCCTCCTCGATGACGGCGAAAGCCCCGACCGCCACCCCGGGGGCCAGGCGGGCCGTGGCGGCCACGGCAGCCTGCGGGTGGACTCCGGTCCATCTCGGCTTCTCCGGGAACAAGAGGCGCAACGCGGTTGCAAAGGCGAGGTAGGGGTTCTCGTGCCGCAGGATCGCGCAGGGGGGGGACTGCGTCCCGGGGGGCATGATCACGGCCGCGGCCCGGGTCGTGGCCAGGTGCTGCAGGTACTTCGGATGGTGCAGGAACGTGAGGTCCTCGGGTCCGGCCGTCTCGATGGGAGCCACCCCGGTGACCTCGGCGCTTCCGTCCCCTTCCAGGGTGCACCCCAGCGTGCGGGCCAGGGCATCCAGCCGCATGACGCGTCCCTACTTCCGCTGGTTGTAGGCCGCCAGGACCTCGTCCGTCAGGTCAGCCCCCTGGCTGGCATAGATGATCCCCGACTGCGCCTCCAGGATGAGCGTGTATTTCTGCTCCTTCCCGTAGGCCACGACCAGTCTCCGGATCTCCCGGAGTATCTCGTTCAGGAGCTCCGTCTCCCGCTTCTGCAGGTCCCGGTTGAAGTCCTCGAAAAGCCGGCGCAGGTCGCGGATCTTCCGGTTGATCGTTTCTTGCCGCTCCTTCCGGGCCGCCTCGCTCAGGACCGCTCCCTGCTTCTGCAGGTCCGCCTCCAGCTTCTTGATGTCCTCCTCCTTCGCCCGGATGTCCTGCTGTTTGGCATCCCGCTCCTTCTCCAGCTTCGCCTTGGCCTCCTTCCCCTTGGCGGACTCGTTCAGGACCTTCTGGACGTCCACGAAACCCAGCTTGAGAGTGTTCTCCTGCGCCGCCACCAATCCGGCAGCCACCAGTACTGCCAGCACCACCAGGACTGCCGCCACACGTCCGCGCCCGCTCGCTCCCATCCGCCATCCCCGGGGCTTCCGCCCCTCAGAAGATCCTGCCTACGGTGAACTGAATCTTGCTCCGGTCCTCCCCATCACGCGGCCGAAGGTTGTATCCCCAGTCCAGCCGGAGGGGGCCGAGGGGGGTGATCATCCGGATGCCCACGCCGGCATCGGTCCGGAAGCTGAGCTCGTAGGGCTCTCCCTCGGCGAAGACGTTGCCCGCGTCGAAGAAGACCGCCCCCTTCAGGCTGATCGCCTCTTCCCAGAGGGGGACCTGGATTTCGGCTGTTCCCAGCAGAAACTTGTTTCCCCCGATCAGGTCCCCCGTGGCCGGATCCCTAGGGCTCACATCCCGGAAGCTAAATCCTCGCAGGCTGAAGGGACCCCCCAGGAAGTAGCGCTCCTGGATGGGGACGTTCGCGGTATCGCCGAAGCTCTCCACGTAGCCGATGGCCCCCCGGAGCAGCCCCACCACCCTCCAGTCTTCCACCAGGGTACGGTAGATGCTCCCATCCAGTTCCAGTTTGTAGAAGTTGTTGTCGAAGTTCAGGGGACCGCCCGCCCCCTCCGCCGTCGCCAGCACCCGGTACCCGCGGGTGGGATCCAGGGGGCTGTCCCGGGTGTCCCGGCTCAGGCCGAGCGTCAGGCTGCTGGTGGTGGACGTCCCCGCCTGCTGCTGGATGAAGCTGGAGGCGGTCGGCTCCACGGCGCTGATGGTCACCTCCTCCAGGCGGTAGGTGAGGCTGGCTCGATTCACGCGGAAGAAGCGGCGGCCGAGGGTGATGGTCCCGCCCGTCCGTTCTTCGTCAAAGTCGGTGAAGTCCCGCGTGCTCTTGAACAGGCTCAGCCCCAGGGAGTAGTTTGTGTCGAAGAGGGCCGGGTCCTCGTAGAAAAGTTCGAACCGCTCGGTCCGAGTCCCCAGGCTGACATTGATCCCGAGCCGGCGTCCCAGGCCGAAGAGGTTGTCCTCGCTCAGGAACAGGAGCCCGGCCAGCCCGGACCCGGTGCTGAAGCCTGCCCCGAACCCGACGCGGCCCGTGGGCTTCTCCTTCACGTCCAGATTGAGGACCAGCTTCTCGGGCG
>JAKEHP010000218.1 GCA_022614955.1 Candidatus Methylomirabilota bacterium | reverse complement strand
GCACCAGGCCCTGGGGTACCTCACGCCCCAGCAGTTCCTCCGCCAGCATCGCGCTCGGCGAGGGCAGATGGAGTGTCACTGATCTACTGGACGAGTACAGCGGCTTGCGCCCCTTCGGTTAGGGTGGTAGCATGAAGCGGCCGGAGTGGGTCGGGTGGTCGCCGGCGGTCCCCTGCGGGGCCGCGGGAGGAAAGTCCGGACTCCACAGGGCGGGGTGCTGGGTAACGCCCAGCGGGGGTGACCCCGAGGACAGTGCCACAGAAACACACCGCCGGGCCGCCGCAAGGCCGCTCGGTAAGGGTGAAATGGTGCGGTAAGAGCGCACCAGCAGCCTGGTGACAGGCTGGCTCGGCAGACCCCACCTGGAGCAAGGCCAAATAGGGGGGCGCTGCCGGGGCCGCAAGGCGCCGGCGGGAGGGTGGCCCGCCCGAGCCCCCGGGTAGGCCGCTGGAGCGCGGCGGCAACGCCGGGCCTAGAGGGATGACCACCACGGGCTCCGGCCCGTACAGAATCCGGCTTACAGGCCCACTCCGGCCTTCTTCCCCATCGCGGTGGCCTTCCGACGAGACCCCCCGGGCTGCCGGCACATCCTGCTTGGTATAGGAGTTGCACCAGCGCCGCGGGGGGAGAGACACGAGCCAAGGGAGGGGTGCCCGTGCCGGGACCCGCCTTAGACGATCTCAAAAAAATGGCCCAGGCGCCGCTGCAGCTCCTGGACTCCCTCCTGGCGGAGGTGAGCCGGATCTCCTCCGATCCCCACCTGGGCACCGAGGAGAAGCTGGCCCGGGTCAAGAAGGTCCAGGACGCCACGGTCAGCGGGGCGGAGGAGCAGTTCAAGCGGTTCCGGTCGAAGCTGGCGGAGGAGGAGAAGAAACTCCAGGAGATCCTCACCCCCCCCGCCCTCACGCCGTTCCAGCAGATGGAGACGCTCATCCAGGAGCTCTTCAACATCATTGACAAGGCGGCCTTCCGGGAGCGCCTCTTCGAGCAGTGGGAGGAGGAGGCGGCCAGCACCATCTTCGCCGACTACAAGGCCGCGGTCGAGCGGGGGGACACGGACAGCGCCGAGATCTTCGAGCGTTCGGCGGAGCGGTTCCTCAAGCGGAAGAACGAGCCGAAGATCCTGGAGGCCTTCCGGGCGCTGCGGGCCCGGGCCCAGGAGGCCCGCTACACCCCCGAGCAGAAAGCCGCTAGGGCCCAGTTGAAGGAGCTGGAAAAGGTGCGGGAGGAGGCGGACCTGATGCGCGCTGTGATGGCCTCCACCTTCCGCTTTTACGACAAGTAGGCCTGCCATGGACGCGGACGCGAACCGTCGCACCGACACCCGGTACACCCTGAGCCCTCTGGCCCAGCAGGGGGCGAGCCTGGTCATCCTGGCCGCCGACGGGACCGAGGAGAAGGTCCGCCTCCTGGACTTCAGCCGCCAGGGGCTGAGGCTGGAGGGGGCCACCCCGTACCAGACCGGGACCGCGCTCCAATTCCGGCTGGAGAGCCATGTGCTGGGCGCGCCCTGGGTGAAGTTCGCCGGCCAGGTCCGGTGGTGCCAGCCGGTGCCGGACGCACCCGCCACGTTCCAGGCGGGGGTGAGCGTTGACCCGGGCGCCGAGCCCGGGTGGGTGGACCTCTTCGCGAAGATCTTCGAGTACCTGAAGCAGCTTGACTCCCTCTCCGGTCCCCGCTAGGGTTTATAGTTGACCCTTCCCCCATCCCTTTCCTAGAATCGTCCCGCGTGGTCCCTCCTCCTCCCTGGAGGCCCTCGTGGACAGGCTGAAGCGCATCGCCCGTTACCCCCTGAAGGCCATGGACGAGCTCCTGGCGGAGGCGGCCGCAGTCGCCGCCGCGCCCGACCTCCCATGGGAGGCGATGGCGCAGCGGCTTCGGGCCAAGCAGGAGGCGTGCCTCCGGGACGTGGAAGCGAACTACGCCCGGTTCCGTGAGGACGCGGCGGCTCACGAGCAGCGGCTGCGGGAAACCCTGGGGGACACCGGTCGCTCAACCCTGGACACCGCCCGGCGCTGCGCCGAGCAGCTCCGCAGCCTGGTGGAGGATATCCGGGCGCGGGAGGCCCTCCTTCAGGCCTGGGAGGGGGGGAGCCCGACGGAGTTCCTCAAGGCCTACCGGGAGGCGCTCAGACGAGGGGACCAGGACGCGGTGGACCTTCTGGAGGCGTGCGGCGAGCGGATCCTGCGGCGCCTCGGGGACCGCACTCTCCTGCAGGGCTTCCGGGAGCTGCGGAGGCAGCGGCAGGCTAAGGACGGCACGCCGGAGGAGCGGGCGGCGCTGCGCTTCCTCGAGCTGCTTGCCGAACTGGGGCGGGAGGCGGAGGCCTTCTACAGGTTGCCGGGCCTGCGGCGGGGCGATGGCGCGCCACCCCGCTGAGGCGGCGCCCGCCCGTCAGGGGAGGAAGCTCACGCTGGCCAGGATCTGCTGCAGGGTCGCCCGGCGTGCGGCGAACGCCTCCGCTGCGGCCACCGCCGCGATGGCGTAACCGGTCCGGCCCCGCAGGAAGTGCAGCGCGACCCCCCGGATCGCCACGGGCCCCTCGGGCCGGAGCACGACGCCGCTGTACTCCACCCGGAGGCCCGCCACGCCCCCCGCCCTCACCCGCTCAGAGGGTCCCTCCAGCCTGAATTCCTGCAGGAGGTTGCCCAGGGTCCGGAGGTTCGCCTGGGCGTAGAGCTCCAGGGTCTCGACGCCGGGCCGGCCCGTGAGATCCTCAACCGCCACCGTCACCCGCCCGGGGTAGCGCGTCGGCGTGCCGGGCGGGACCTCGCTCACCGCCACCAGGAGCGTGGCGGCGGAGGCCTGCCCGCTCCGCACCCCCTCCGGGAGAGCCTCGCGAGCCCGGCTTGACGCCTGCTCCCCCGGGACGAAGTGCCAGCTCGCCGGCTTCGTCACCTGGATCCGGTACCGCTCGTCCCGGAAGAGATCCCCGCGGATGGTCCCGGCGGCGGCGCCGATCGCGACGCCGAGGAGGGCGGCCGCGAGCAGGCTGCGGTACCTGCGGGCTGGCCACGCCCGGGGCGGCGTTGCCGGTGGGGCGATCGGGCGAGAAGGCATGGGCGATCCTGGCCTGCGGGAGCGGGGCCGACCCTCAGGTCGGCGTCTCCTCCAGGTGGAGGAGAATGCGGGCGTCTAGGAGCAGACCTCCCCGCTCGTAGATGGCGATGGGGTTTAGGTCCACTTCGGCGATCTCGGGGAGTTCCTCGGCCATCCGGGAGACGCGGAGCAGGATGCGGGCGATGGCCCCCAGGTCGCCCGGGGGGCGGCCGCGGAAGCCGGTCAGCAGGGGAAGACCCTTCACCTCCCGAATCATCTCCTGGGCATCGCGGTCCGCGAGCGGCACGATCCGGAAGACCACGTCCCGGTAGGCCTCGACGAAGATCCCGCCGAGGCCGAACATCACCGTGGGGCCAAACTGGAGGTCGCGGGTCATTCCGACGATGACCTCAGTCCCGGGCCGCGCCATCTCCACCACCAGGGCGCCCGGCAGGCGCGCGTCAGGCCGCGCCTGGCGGGCAGAGGCCCGCACCTCCTCGAAGGCCGCCCGGACAGCGGCGGGCTCGCCCAGATCCAGGCGCACGCCTCCCGCCTCGCTCTTGTGAATAATCTCGGGGGAGACGACCTTCAGGGCGACGGGGAAGCCGATCGCCTCCGCGGCTGCCGCGGCCTCCCCGGCCTCCCGGACGAACCGGTGCCGGGGGACGGGCAGGTCGTAGGCCTCCAGGAGCCGGTAGGCCTCCGGTTCCAGGAGGTGGCGCCGCTCCGCCTGCGCCTGCTGGATCAGTCGCACCGCCTCGCTCGGCGGGGCCGCGACGTCGCGGGGTGGCATGTCCGTGTTCTCAGAACCGGGTGAGGTGGCTCAGGGCGAGCACCCCCCGCTCCGGCGTGGGGAAGGTGGGGATGCCCTTCCGGTGCATCCGGGCCCGCTCCTCCCGTTCCACCTCGGCGCCGCCCAGGCAGATCACGGCGTGGGGGGAGCCGGCGGGGACGACCTCGGAGGCGCCCGGGATCGGGTCGCCGAAGATGATCACCAGGCTGTCGAAGTGGGGGGCGGCCGCCTCCGCGACCTGCCGGTACATGGCGGCGGTGGCGTCCCCGGTGAGGTCGAGCGGGTTGGCCACGGTGCAGTGGGGCGGCAGGACCGGCTTCAGGGATGCGCGCAGCGCCTCCGGCAGGGGAGCCACGTCCAGGCCGGCCATCTCCGCGGCATCGGTGGCCAGGATGCCGGAGCCGCCCGAACTGGTAATGATCGCGATCCGCTTCCCGGCCGGGCGCCTCAGGTACGCGAGGGCCTTGGCCGTGTCGTACAGTTCGTCCAGCGTCGCCGCCCGGTGGATCCGGTACTGCCGGAAGGCCCCCTCGTAGATCTCGTCGCGGCCGGCGAGGGAGCGGGTGTGGGACTCGGCCGCCTTCCGTCCCTTGGGCGTCCGCCCCGCCTTGAGGATCACCACCGGCTTCGGGCAGGAGGCCATCGCGCGGAGGAAGCGGGGGACCGACTTGATGCTCTCGAGATAGAAGGCGATCGCCCGGGTGTTCGGGTCGGCCGCGAAGTACGTGAGCAGGTCGCTCTCGTCCAGGTCGCCCCGGTTGCCCATGCTCACGAAGGCGGAGACCCCGAGTTCCTCCAGGCTGGCCCAGTCCATCAGGGCCGCCCCCACCGTCCCGCTCTGGGAGATGACCCCCACGCACCCCCGGGTGGTCAGCAGCGGCCAGGAGGCGCACAGGCCGTGGTAGGGGTGGTTCACGCCCTGGCAGTTGGGCCCCACCAGGCCGATGCCCGCCTCCCGGGCCGCCGCCAGCGCCTCCTGCTGGAGCCGGTCCCCTTCCGGGCCCGTCTCGCTGAAGCCGCCCGAGATCACGATGGCGGCCCGTGCCCCCTTGCGCCCGCAGGCCCGGATGGTCTCGGGGACCACCCGGGCTGGGACCATGATGACGGCCAGGTCCACGGCCTCGGGAAGATCCGCGACGGCGGGGAAGGCCTTCCGGCCGAGGATCGCATCGGCCTTCGGGTTCACAGGGTAGAGGGGGCCGCCGAACCCTGCCTCCGCGAGGTTCCTGAAGACCTGATAGCCGAGTTTCTCCGGCTGGGTGGAGGCCCCCACCATCGCCACCGCCTTGGGCCGGAAGAGGGCCTCGAGGACCGCCGGATCGCGGGGCGCGGGATCGGGATGGGACATGGGGGCTCCCGGCAGGAAGGTTCCGCCCTTCTAGCATGCACGTCGCGGCACTGTCAAGGCGCGGGCCGCTTATTCGTAGCGGAGAGCCTCGATGGGGTCCAGCTCGGCTGCCCGCTTCGCGGGATAGAAGCCGAAGAAGATCCCCACCCCGGCGCTGAAGAGGAAAGCCAAGAGGAGGGCGGAGGCGTCCACGCTCACTGCCCAGTCCCCGAAGTGGGCCAGGAGGGCCGAGCCGGTGAGGCCGACCGCGGTCCCCACGATGCCCCCGAGGAGGGCTAGGGTCACCGCCTCGATGAGGAACTGGAGGAGGATGTCCCGGCCCCGGGCCCCCACTGCCATCCGGAGCCCGATCTCCCGGGTCCGCTCCGTGACCGAGACCAGCATGATGTTCATGATGCCGATGCCCCCGACCAGCAGGGAGACTGACGCGATGGCCCCCAGCAGGACCGCCATCACCCGGGCCGACTCCTCCTGGGCGGCGAACACCTCCGTTATGTTCCGGAGGGTGAAGTCGTTCTCCTGGCCCGGCTGGAGGCGGTGGCGCTGGCGGAGGAGCGCGCTCACCTGCTCCTCCGCCGCCTGCTGCAGCTTGCTCTCCCGGGCCCGGACGAGAATCGCCCCCACGGCCCGGGCGTTGGCCTGGCTCACCCCCAGGACGCGCCGCTTGGCCGTGGAGAGCGGGATGACCACCAGATCGTCCTGGTCCTGGCCCCACGGGGACTGCCCCTTCGGCGCCAGGACCCCCAGCACCGTGAAGGGGACTTTTTTGATCCGGATGACCTGTCCCACTGGGTCGGTGTCGCCGAAGAGGTTCCGCGCCACCGTCTGGCCGAGCAGGGCCACCTTCGTGGCCGCCGCCTGATCCTGCGGCGTGAAGGGCTCCCCCGAGGCGAGGCGCCAGTCCCGGGCCTCCAGGTAGCCGGGAGTCGCCCCCTGGATGATCGTGGACCAGTTCTGGTTCCCAAAGATGACCTGGGCGGTCCCCCGCATGGTGGGGACCGCCAGCTCCACCGCCGGAGACTCGGCCTGGATCGCCGCCGCGTCCTCCTCGGTCAGGGTGAGGAGGGTCCCTGCCCCGGCCCTGAGCCCGCCCGCCGTGGAGGAGCCGGAGAGGACGATCAGCACGTTGCTCCCGATGGACCGGATCTGCTCCTGGATCCGCTGGGTAGCCCCGCGGCCGACGGCGACCATGGCGATGACCGAGGCGACGCCGATGACGATGCCCAGGACGGTCAGGGCGGAGCGCATGGTGTTCGCGCCGATCGCCTGCAAGGCCACCCGCACAGAGGCCCAGAGCTTCACGGCGCCTCCTCCCGCGGGAGGGCGGCCGCCTCCGCCCGGGCGTCCCGCGGGGCTGGGACCGTCCGGTCGGCCACGATCCGCCCGTCCCGGCACTGGACGACGCGGCTGGCGAAGGCGGCGATCTCCGCCTCGTGCGTCACGACGACGACCGTGAGCCCCCGCTCCCGGTTCAGGCCCTGGAGGATGGCGATGATCTCCAGGCTGGTCCGGCTGTCGAGGTTTCCCGTGGGCTCGTCGGCCAGCAGGAGGGCCGGGTCGTTTACCAGCGCGCGGGCGATGGCCACCCGCTGTTGCTCCCCGCCCGAGAGCTGGTTGGGGCGGTGGGCCTCTCGTCCCGCGAGTCCCACGGCCCCTAGCGCCTCCGCCGCGCGCCGCCGTCGCTCCACCGGGGAGCTGCCGTTATAGAGGAGGGGGAGCTCCACGTTGACCAGGGCCGTTGCCCGGGGCAGGAGGTGGAACGCCTGGAAGACGAAGCCGATCTGCCGGTTCCGGATGGCGGCGAGGGCATCCCGGGGAAGGTCGCCCACCTCCTGGCCCTGGAGGAGGTAGCGGCCGGAGGTGGGGCGGTCCAGGCACCCCAGGATGTGCATCAGAGTGGATTTGCCGGAGCCGGAGGCGCCCATGATGGCCACGAGCTCTCCCGGCTCCACGGTGAGGCTCACCCCGCGCAGGGCCGGGACCGTCACGGACCCTACCCGGTAGAGCTTGGTGACGTTGCTGAGCTGAAGAAGGGCTCCCACCAGCTCTCCTACTCTGCTAGAAGCCGAGGGATCGCGGCCGGGGGGTCGGCCGGGCGTCCCGGGGTCCCGCCCCGACGAGGACCGCCTGACCCTCCCGGAGATCGCCGGCCGCCACCTCGACGTAGTTCCCGTCGCTCAGGCCGAGGGTCACCGTCACAGCCCTCGGGGCGCCGTCCTCCAGGACCCACACCTTCCCCTCCGCCGTGGCCGCGCCCCGCCGGCCGGAGCGCTCCGGGCGGCCGTCCGGGTTCCTGCCCCCCGTCCGATCGGCCTCCCCCTCCGAAGGCCGGAAGCGTAGGGCGGCGGCGGGCACCTTCAGGGCGGCGGCCTTCCGGGCGACCAGGATCTGGACGTTGGCCGTCATGCCCGGCTTGAGTCTGAGGTCTGGGTTCGCTACCTGGATGATGACGTCGTAGGTGACGACGTTCTGGATGATGTTGGGCGCGGCCCGGACCTGGGCGACCGTCCCCTCGAAGGGCCGGCCCGGGTGGGCGTCCACGGTGAACCGGGCCGGCTGCCCGGTCTGGACCTGGCCGATGTCCGCCTCATCCACGCTGGTGTTTACCTGCATCCGGGTCAGGTCCTCCGCGATGAGGAACAGGGTGGGCGCCTGCAAGGAGGCGGCGACCGTCTGCCCCACGTCCACGCTCCGGGAGATGACGACGCCGTCCACGGGCGCCCGGATGAAGGTGTGGCTCAGGTCCACCTCGGTCTGCGCGAGCGCCGCGCGCTGCTGGGCCACGCTGGCCTCGGCCGCCTTGAGCTGAGCCCGCGCCACCTGGAGCGTCGCCTCCGCCGCCCGGAGCGCGGAGGCCGCGGCCCGTTCCTGGGCAGCGGCGGCGTCGAGCTGCGCCCGCGCCGAGTCGGAGGCGGCCTGGGCCGAGTCCCGCTCCTCCTGAGAAATTCCGCCCTCCCGGAACAGGTTCACCCGGCTCTTCAGCTTGATCTCGGCGTCCAGCACGGCCACCCGCTGCCGGGCGACGTTGGCTCGGGCCCCCTCCAAGGCCGCCCGGGCGTTCTCCACGTCGGCCGCCGCCCGCTCCTGGTTCGCCTGCTGGTTCAGGACGGCCGCCCCTGCGTTCTCGAGGCTGGCGCGGGCCTGGTTGACTCGCGCCTCGAACAGCTCCGGGTCAATCCGGGCGATGAGCTGGCCCCGCTTCACCACGGCGTTGAAGTCGGCGTACAGGTGCTTGACCATCCCAGAGATCTGGCTTCCCACCTGCACCGTGATGACCGGGTTGAGGGTCCCGCTGGCAACCACGGTGGCTACGATCTCCCCCCGCTCGACGGGGGCGGTCCGGTAGGCGGGCCGGTCGCGGGCCTGCGGGAGGAACAGAGCAACCCCCGCGGCCAGGAGCAGCCCCGCCCCCCCGATGATCCACAGGCTGCGTCGCGACATGAGCTCCCCCCGGGGCCTACGAAGCCCGGCTACAGGATACCTCCCGTGGCGGCCGGTAGCAAGGTGTCCGCGCCTTGTCATTCCCTGGCACTTGGGCTACAACAGGGCTGGAGGCGCTGGATGAAACGTCGGCGGGGAGCCACCACCTCCGCTGAGGGGACTGATGGAAAGCTCGAGGCCCGAAGGGAAGGAGGAGGCTGGGCTGCGCCGGGAGCGGGAAGCCCTGGCCCGGGAACTCGCGGCACTCCGGGCGTACTACGAGGACCTCCTGGCCAGCCTGCAGGACGGCGTGGTGGTCGTGGACCCGGACCTGCTGGTCCTGGCTTTCAACCCCGCGGCCGAGGAGCTGCTGGGCCGTTCTGCCACCTTCGCCGTGGGGCGGGTGCTCCCGGCCGTCCTGGGGCCCGGGACGCTCCTCCCCGCCCTGGCGGCGCGGGCGCTTGAGACGGGCCGGGCCCACGCCGAGCACGGTGCCCCCCTGACCCGGCCGGATGGCGGACAGGTCTGGGTGAGCGCCGTGGCCTCGCTCCTGGCTGACGCCGGGGGGAAGCCCCGGGGCTGCGTTCTCACCCTCCGGGACCTCACCCGGATCCGGGACCTGGAGGAGCAGCTCCGCCAGGCCGACCGGATGGCCGCCCTGGGCGCGCTGGCCGCCGGCCTCTCCCACGAGATCCGCAACCCTCTGATGGGGGTCCGGGGCGCAGCGCAGCTTTTGGCCGGCGACCCGGCCCTCCCCCCGGCCTTCCGAGAGCACAGCCGGATCATCCTCCGGGAAGTGGACCGGTTGAACGCTCTGGTGGAGGGGATCCTGGGGTTCGCCCGGCCGCGCCCGGCCCGTCTGCTCCCCTGCAACCTGAACCAGGTGTTGGAGGAAGTCCTAGCCCTGGAGGAGGGGGGGCTCACGGAGCGGGGAGTCCGCGTGCGGCGTCTGTACGACCCCCAGATTCCCCCGGTGCAGGGGGACGCCGCACAGCTTCATCAGGTCTTCCTGAACCTGGTCCGGAACGGGGCCGAGGCGATGCCGGCCGGCGGCGAGCTGACGCTCCGAACGAGCTACGAGCGGAAGTCTCCCCGATGCCGCGGCGTCTCGGTCGCCGTGGCGGAGGTGCTGGACCAGGGAGTCGGCCTGAGCGCGGAGGCCTCCGCCCACCTCTTCGAGCCGTTTTTCACGACGAAGGAGAAGGGAACGGGCCTCGGGTTGGCCATCTGCCAGCGGATCGTGCAGGAGCACCGGGGGGTCATCGAGGTGCACAGCGACGCGGCGAAGGGGACCTGCCTCGCGGTCCTGCTCCCGTTAGCGGGCGAGCAGGCGTGAGGGGCCGGGGGCGGTCGTGAGCGGCGGGGCGGAGGCGGGGCGGAAGGGGCGGGTTGTCGTCGCGGATGACGAGGAAAGCGTCCGCTGGACCCTCACCCGCGCCCTGGAACGGGAGGGGTATGCGGTGGAGGCCGTCGGCGATGGGGAGGCGGCCGTCGCGGCGGTCGCCGCCGGCGGGGCAGACCTCGTCCTGCTGGATATCCAGATGCCGGGCCTGGACGGGTTGGCCACCCTGTCCCGCCTCGCGGAGGAGGCACCGGCCACCCCCGTCCTCGTCATGACGGCCTACGGGAGTCTCCAGACGGCGGTCGAGGCCATGAAAGGGGGGGCCTTTGACTACCTGGCCAAGCCGTTCGACCTGGAGGAGCTCCTCCTGGCCGTCCGCCGGGCGCTCGAGGTCCGCTCCCTCGCCAGCGAGCACAGCCAGCTCAAGGCTGCCCTGGCCGACCGCCGGGATTTCGGGGGCCTGGTCGGGGTGAGCCAGGCGATGCAGCGGGTCTTCAAGCTGGTGGGGACGGTGGCGAGCTCCGATGTGACGGTCCTCATCCAGGGGGAGACCGGGACCGGCAAGGAGCTGGTGGCCCGGGCCATCCACCTGCACAGCCGGCGCCTCGGGAGGCCCTTCGTCCCGGTCAACTGCGCCGCCGTCCCGAAGGACCTGCTGGAGAGCGAGCTGTTCGGCCACGAGCGGGGGGCCTTCACGGGGGCCGTGGCGACGCGCCGGGGGAAGTTCGAACTGGCCCACAGCGGGACCCTCTTCCTGGACGAGGTGGGGGAGATGGATGCGGCCCTCCAGACCAAGATCCTCCGGGCGCTCCAGGAGCGGGTCACGGAGCGGGTCGGGGGGGAGCAGGCCATCCCCGTGGACGTGCGGGTCCTGGCGGCCACGAACCAGGACCTCGCGGCGGCCGTCCGAGAGCGCCGGTTCCGCGAGGATCTCTTCTATCGGCTCAACGTGGTGACCATTGATCTTCCTCCACTCAGGGAGCGGATGGAGGACGTGCCCTTCCTCGTGGCCCACTTCCTGCGGGCGGCGGCTGAGGAGGCCGGGCGGGAGCCTCCTGAGGTCTCGCCCCACGCCATGGATCTCCTCCTCGCCTACCGCTGGCCCGGGAACGTCCGGGAGCTGGAGAACGTCATCGAGCGGGCCACCGTCTTCGCTCGGGGCGCTGTGATCCTTCCCGAGCACCTGCCGGAGACGCTGCGCGGTCACGGGACGGAGGGCCGGGAGCCTGGCGCGCCGCTCGCCCAGCCCCTGCGGGGCCTCCTTGCGGCGCTGGGGGAAGGGCGGGACGGGCAGCTCCATGAGCACGTCCTCGCCCTGGTGGAGAAGCCCCTCCTGGAGGCGGTCCTCGCCCGCTGCGGTGGCAACCAGGTGCGGGCGGCGACCATCCTGGGGATCAACCGCAACACCCTCCGGAAGAAGATGCGGGCTCTGGGGATCGAGGGGGGCCGGGAGCCCCGGAAGGGGCGGGACGGGGACCCCGATGCCTCGCCGTCTTGACGGCGCGCCACTTCGGCCTATCTTAGGGGGCGTAGGGCCGGTGGGCAGGGCTTGAGGCGGACGGCCTGCCCACCTCCGCCGGGGTGTCCCCGGCGGGAATCCCTCGCCCCGGCCGGCGGGGGTGCGCCAACAACCCGAACGAGGAGGGCACGCGCCCCGCGGGATCGCCCGCCGTGGTCGCGGCGGGAAGGATCGGCGGAGACGGTGGGGGGTCAGGCGCGAGGGAAGGCTTGAGGCCGCCGGAAGAGGGGGTGCTCCATGCCCGGCATTCCGGCCAAGTGCCTCGAGTGCGGGACCGACCTGCGGTATGATCCAGTGCAGTTGCTCTTCTTCTGCCCCGCCTGTGAGGTGAAGGAAGAGGCCCCGGTGGGGGTCGAGACGAAGCAGGCCGCCTAACGTTCTCCATAAGGCAGAGAAGCGGGAGCCCTCCCAACGCCCTCTGCCTTTTTGCTTTTTGGGGCGGGCCGCAGAAGATCCGGCGCCTGGAGGACGAGACGGTCCTGGCGGAAGTCGAAACCCGCTACCACGCCCCCGCCGGCTTCTACGACGAGCTGCAGGCCACGGCCCGCCTGACCGCCGCGGGGCGCTCGAGCCTGCACTTCACCTACCGGGTCACGCGACCGGCGGACGGCACCCTCCTGGCGGAGGGGAGGGCGGTCCTCGTCTATATCGAGCCGGCCAGCGGACGCTCGCGACCGCTCCCGCCCTCCCTCCGTGACCGCCTCCCCTCCGTCCCCGCGCCCCCCGCCCGACCCTCCCCCCTGGCATAGAAATTGCTGCTCTGACAGTAGGTTAGCCGCTCGAAATGGGACAGGACCACCCCTCCGCCTGATCCTTGGCTTGGAGGCACCGAGGTGCCGCGCTGCCGGTCCCTTCTCCTGTTGCCCTGCATCCTGCTCCTGGCCCTCTCCCCCGCGGGGGCCGGGCCGCTCAAGACTCTCACCATCGCCACGGGCTCTAGCGCGGGCACCTATTACCCCATTGGGGCCGCCATCGCCGCGATCATGAACGCGAGCATCGAGGGGACCGTCGCCCGCGCGATCCCCTCCCGGGGCTCGATCGAGAATCTCCTCTGGCTGGAGCGGGGCGACGTGGAGCTCGGGATCGCCCAGCAGGACGTGACCTACTATGCCCTCCACGGGCAGGAGGCCTTCGCCGGGCGGGCCTTGGGGGGCGTCCGGGCGCTCTCCGCCCTCTACCCCGAGATGATCCAGGCGGTGGTTCGGCGGGACGCGGCAGTGCGGAGCATCGCTGACCTGCGGGGACGCCGGGTCGCGCTTGGCGCCCAGGGGAGCGGGACCGCCTTCAACGCCCGTCAAATTTTGCAGGCCGCCGGCGTGCTCCAGGAGGTTCGGGCTGTGGAGGCCCCCTTTGAGGAGGCGATGACGCAGCTCGAGCAGGGGAACCTGGACGCGGCCTTCATCACGGCGGGGGTCCCCACGCGGGTCATCCAGGCCCTGTCGGAGCGGGTGCCAATCCGCATCCTCCCCATTGACGGGCCGCTGCGCGAGGAGCTCATGCGCCGCTACCCCTTCTTCTCGGAGGCCTCCCTCCCGGCCGGCAGCTACGGGGCGCCCGGGGCCATCGGGACGGTGGCCATCACCGCCCTCCTCGTGTGCCAGGCGGCCCTCCCCGAGGAGACCGTCACGCAGCTCCTCCAGGCGCTGTTCGCCAATCTCGCGTACCTGAAGCAGGCACACCCCCGGGGCGCCGACATCACGCTGGAGGCGGCGCCGCACGGCCTGGCGGTCCCGCTCCACCCCGCTGCCGCCCGGTTCTTCGCCGCCAGGGTCAACTAGGGGAATCCATGGGTTTCCGGACGAAGCTCATCCTGCTCCTGGCCAGCCTCCTCCTGGCGCAGGGGCTCTACCTCGGGACGCTCACCCTGAGACAGAGTCGTGAGAGCCTCCGCTCCGCGCTGCAGCGGGGGGCGGCCCAGGTCGCCCTCGGGATGGCGGACGAGATCGCGCGGATCGTGGGGGCCGCCGACAAGGTCCTGGAGCTGGGGGCCCGCGGGCTGATGGAAGAGGTTCCGGGGGGGGACCCCACCCGCCTCCGCTCGGCCTTGCGGGCCCTGGACGAGACCCATCTCACGCTGGAGCGACTCCTGCTGGTGGACCGAACCGGCCGTGTCCTGGCGGCCTCCTTCACCGGGGCGCCGCCGTCCGTGGCGGGGGACCCGGCCCTCCTTCTCGCCCTGGACCAGGACGCCATCGGCCCACTGCTCACCCGCGACCGCGAGACCTCCCCGCCGACCCTGCGCATCGCCCGGCCCGTCCGGGGGTCGCGCGGGGAGGTGGTTGGGGCCCTGCTGGGAACCCTGGAGCTGACCGAGATCGCGGACGCCATGCGGGGCGTCAGCATCGGCAAGACCGGCAGCCTCTACCTGGTGGATCGGGAGGGGGAGGTCCTGGCGGTGGCGGACCGAAACCCGCCGGGCGAGCAGACACTTCACCTCGAGGCGGCCCGGGAGGTCGCTCGGCTGACGCTACGGGGGGTCCGCGAGCTGGAGATCCCGGGCCGAGAGCCGCTGATCGGCGCCTATGCCGCGGTCGTGGGGACGGGCTGGACGCTGGCCGTGCAGCAGACCGCCGGGGAGGCCTACCTGCCGGCCGCGCGGCTGCAGAGGCGGATCCTCGTCGCCACTGGGCTCGCCGTCCTCGTCGCGGCCATCCTGGCCGGGGGCCTGGGTACCTGGCTCACGCGGCCCATTCGTCGGCTGACCACCAGGGTGTGGGCCGTGACCCGTCCCGAGGATCTGGCGGCCGGCTTCACGGTCCCGGGACAGGACGAGGTGGCCCAGCTCTCGGCGGCGCTCACCCGGATGGCGGAGCTGATCCTCAGCCGGGACCGGGAGATCCGCCAGCGCAACCGGGCGCTGGAGGCGCTGAACACCGTCATCACTGCCGTGGGCCGGACCCTGGACCTCGACCGGCTCCTGGAGACCGCCCTGGAGACGGTCATGAGCGTCCTCCCGGTGGACGCCTGTCACTTCCGCGTCCTGGACCCGGGGACCGACGAGCTGGTCCTGCGGGCCCACCGGGGGCGCCGGGAAAGGTTCGTCCGCGAGCGGGCCCGGATCCGGTGGCAGGACAGCCCCCTGGCCCGCGAGGCGGCGGCCCGGGGGGAGCACATCAGCATCCCGGACATCACCACCTATGCCCGGGGAGGGGAGCTCTACGCGCGGGAGGAGGGGCTGAGGGCCCTCGCCATCTTCCCGCTGATGGCCGAGACGGGGCCCGTGGGTCTCCTCTGTGTCTATCGGCGGGAGGCGCGACCCTTCTTGGCGCAGGAGCTCCTGCTCCTGAACGTCCTGGGGGGGCAGGTGGGGATGGCCATTGATAGCGCCCGCCTGTACGGCGACCTGCAGGCTTCCACCGCCCGCCTGGGGGACACGAACCGGCGGCTGGCGGAGCTGTACCGGCTCACCATCGCCCTCCAGGAGGCCATCCCACTGGGGGAGCGGCTGGACCTGATCCTCCAGGGAGCGCACGAGGTGTTGGGTCTCGACCGGATCGGCATCTTCCTCCCTGACCCGGAGGGGGGGACGCTGGAGTGCCGCGCCGTCCTGGGGGCGACAGAGGATCCGCTGGCGGCGCTGCGCCTCCCCGTCGGGCCCGAGGGAGGAGCCGTCGCTCTCGCCTACCGGGAGGCTCGGGACGTGGTCTGGGAGGGACCGGGGCCGGTCCCGCCGGAGTACCGGATGCCGGGCCCCGCGGCCGCCCTTCGGTCCTTCCGGTGCCGCGCCTTCGCGATCCTCCCCCTCCTCTCCCGGGGGCGCGCCATTGGTGTCCTGGTGGCGGACAACAAGGCGAGCCGGCGCCCGCTCCCCCACGAGACGATGGAGCTGCTCCGGGTCTTCTCCCAGCAGGCGGCGATTGCCCTGGAGAACGCGAGCCTCTTCACCGAGGCCCAGGAGCGGGCGGAGCAGATCAGCGCGGCAAACCGGATCGCCAGCACGATCTCCTCCAGCCTGAGTGTCCGACAGGTCTTCGACATCGCCGCGGAGGAGACGGCCAAGCTTCTCCTCTTCGACCGGATCAGCATGGCGCTCCTGGACCAGGGGGGGGAAGGGATCGCGATGCTGATGGTGAAGGAGGCCGGGCCCCCGGCGGTCACGGAGGGGATCACCCACCCAGCCGCCGGGTCGGCGGTGGCCTTCGCCCTGGCGAAGGGCGAGCCCTACTTCCGGCAGGACATCCTGGCTGTTCCCGAGGGGGAGGGCTTCCCCGAAGACACCGCCCTGGCCGCCGCGGGGCTTCGATCCTGGGTGGCGATCCCCCTCCTGGCCAAGGAGAAGGCGCTCGGGACCTTCAACCTGTGCAGCGGCCGGCCCGGGGCGTTCTCGACCCGGGACCTCCCGGTCCTCCTCCCCATCGCCCGGCAACTGGCCATCGCCATCGAGAACGCCCGCCTCTTCGAGGAGGCCCGAGCCACCGGCGAGCGCTTGCGACGTCTCGCGGAGCTGAGCCGGACCGTCACGGCGAGCCTGGATGCCCAGGCGGTCCTGGAGAACATCGTCCGGGTGTCGGTGGAGCTCCTCCGGGCAGACGCCGCCACGCTCGCGGTGGTGGACCCCGGGACCGGCCTGCTTGCGCAGCGGGCGGACTATGGGCTCCGCTCGGGGGCCACGCGACACACCCGGATCTTCCGCCCCGGCGAGGGGGTCTCGGGCCGCCTGCTCGAATGCAAGACCCCGCTGGTGGTGGAGGACTTCCAGACCGACCCGCGGGTCGTGAACCGGGAGTGGGCGGTCGCCGAGGGGGTGGTGGCGTACGCCGGTGTTCCCCTGCTTTTGGGGGACCGGGCCGTAGGGACGCTGGCGGTGTTCACCCGGACGGTTCGCCGGTTCGACGCCGGCGAGCTGGATCTGCTTGCCTCCCTCGGGAGCCACGCCGCCATCGCCCTGGAGAACGCCCGCCTCTACGCCGAGCTGAAGGGCTCCACGGAGCACCTGGAGGAGTCGCGGCGGAACCTGGAGGAGCTACACAGGCTGAGCATCGCCATCCAGGAGGAAGCGTCGCTGGAGGAGCGGCTGGCCCACATCCTCCGCGGGGCCCACGAGATCCTGGCGCTGGACTGGATCAACATCTTCCTCCCAGACGAGGGGCGGACGGCTCTCAGGTGCGTGGCCCGGGTGGGCGGGGGGGAGGAGCCGCTTGCGGCGCTGACCGTTCCCCTGGGCCCGGCCGGGGGCGGGCTGGCCCGGGCCTTCCTAGAGAAGGTGGATGTCTGCTGGAACGGCGAGGGGCCGGTTCCGGAGGCGCTCCGCCTGCACCCCCCCTATGCCCACCTGAAAGCCCTGCGGGCCCGCATCTTCGTCAACATCCCCCTGGTGGCCCGCGGGGAGGCGATCGGCGTCATTGCCGCCGGCAACCCCGAGACCCGGCGGCCTATCCGGGAGGAGACGCGCTCACTCCTCGGCATCTTTGCCGGGCACGCCGCGATCGCCATCGAGAACGCGCGCCTCTACCAGTCCTTGAAGGAGCACTCGGCGACCCTCGAGCAGCGGATCGCGGAGCGGACGAAGGAGCTGGCCGAGGCCTCGCGGCAGAAGTCCCGCTTCCTGGCCAGCATGTCCCACGAGCTCCGGACACCGCTGCACGCCATCCAGGGCTTCTCGGAGGTCCTCCTGGACCGCTTCGTGGGAGACCTGACCTCGAAGCAGGTGGAGTACGTGGAGAGCATCCACGCCAGCGGGAAGCACCTCCTGGACCTCCTCAACGATCTCCTGGACCTGTCCAAGATCGAGGCGGGCAAGATGGTCCTCCACCCCGAGCCCTGCTATCTCCCGCAGACGCTGGAGGATGCCCTCACGCTGGTCCGGTCCGAAGCGATTCGCAAGGGGCTGGGAGTTGGCCTCGAGGTGGCGCCGGAGGTGGGTCTCATCGAGGCGGACCCGGCGAAGCTGAAGCAGATCCTCTACAACCTGCTCAGCAATGCCATCAAGTTCACTCCGGAAGGGGGCCGGGTGACTGTCCGGGGGCGGCGGGTCGGCAGCCTGGTGGAGGTGGCGGTGGCCGACACCGGCATCGGGATCCTCCGCGAGGACCAGGAGCGGATCTTCGGGGAGTTTGAGCAGGTGGACTCGGCCTATGCCCGCCAGGTGCAGGGGACCGGCCTCGGCCTGCCCCTCACCCGGCGCTTGGTGGAGCTGCACGGGGGGACCCTCACCTTGGAGAGCGCCGACGGGAAGGGGTCAACTTTTACCTTCACACTTCCGCTGCACCTCCAGCTGCCCGCCCGTGCCTGACCGCGTTGCCCCACCGCCGCCCGTCGCGTCCTTCCCGGTTGCGGCCCCGGTCCGGTCTTGTCCCTCCCGTGCCGCTGGGGTAAGATGGCCGGGTCATTTTCCGGGTGCAGATGACCCGAGGGGGAAGGGTCACGGACGGGGTGGGCCCTCGCGTCGCGCTCGGCGCCTCCCCCCTGGGGTAGCCGGGCGAGTCGGCGGCAGGAGGAGCGGGTGATTCGACCCGAGTGTCACTTCTACTTGCACGTCCGGCACGCCGACGGGGAGAGGGAGACCCACACCTGCCTGGTCCGGGTCCACAAGAACACCGTGGAGCCCGGCACCCGGACGCTCCCCCAGGTGAAGACGGCTATCCAGGTCTCGGCCGAGAGCGGGCAAGACACCCCTTACGGACCCCTCCTTCTCTGCGACGATAAAGCTCCCTACTGCGCCTTCCGGCCGGCCGAGCCGGTCGCGGCGACCCCCTTGGAGCGTCCGGCGCGGGAGCGTCCGCTCGTCCTGGTGGTGGACGACGACAAGGCCATCCTGGAGCTGCTGCGGGACATCCTCGCCACCCGGCGGATCGACGCCGTGACCGCCACCAGCGGGTTCGAGGGGCTGGAGGTGGCGCGGGATCGGCGCCCCGACCTGGTTGTCCTGGACGTGATGATGCCGGGCCTGGACGGCTACACGACCTGCGCCCACCTGAAGAAGGACCCCAACCTGAAGGGGATCCCGGTCCTGATGTTCACGGCGGCCGCCGGGGCCGAGTTCAACGAGCGAGCCTTCCGGGAAGGAGCCGCCTTCTGCCTGGCCAAGCCTTTCGAGGCGCTCCGCTTCCTCAGCCTCGTGGAGATGGCGCTGCGCCGGCTCCAGGTTCTCCCCTCTCCGCGGCCGGACGGCGAGCGGCGTCAGCGGGCCTCTCCCCGCTACGTCGCCCGCTACGCCGTCACGGCCCAGGCCACCGGCGGGACGGCCAAGAGGCGGGAAGTGGCGGGGTTCACCGGGAACATCAGCACCGGGGGCCTCCTCTGCATCCTGCCCGAGCGGTTCCCCGTCACGACGCCGCTCCTCCTCCGGGTCGAGACGCCGGCCGGGCCCGTTGCCCTCACCGCCACCGTGGCCTGGTGCGGGTCCTCCTCGGCCCGCCGCCCCGGCGACGTGCCCCACGGCCTCCGGATCGTGCAGGCCTGCACCCCCGAGGACGGCGCCCGCTGGACGCAGACCGTCCGGGCCGTGCAGGGGGGCGCCGTCGTCCCCGAGCCCAAGAGATGAGGAGCGCCGCCGCCCTGCTCCTCCTGGCCTCGACCGCCCTCGCGGCCTCCGCCCGCGCGGCCCCACCGGCCGCCGCGCCCGACGGGGAGGACCTCCCGCAGCTCGAGCGGCTGGAAATCTTCACGCCCGGGGAGCCCAGCCTGCTCCTCTCCAAAGACGGGGAGCCCTTCGCCACCCTCACCCAGGAGCACCGGGTTTTTGTCCCCCTCGCCCAGATCCCCCGGGTGCTGCGGGAGGCCGTCATCGCCACCGAGGACTCCCGTTTCTACCGGCACGGGGCCCTGGACTGGACGGCCATGGCCCGGGCCGCCCTCAGCAACCTGGCGGCGGGCCACCTCCGGGAAGGGGGGAGCACCATCACGCAGCAGTTGGCCAAGACCCTCTTCCTCACCCCGGAGCGGACCGTCGCCCGGAAGCTGCAAGAGATCCGCCTGGCCCAGAAGATCGAGGAGCGCTACAGCAAGGACAAGATCCTGGAGATGTACCTGAACGCCGTCTACTTCGGGCACGGGGCATACGGGGTCGAGGCCGCGACCCGGACCTACTTCAGCAAGTCCGTCCGGGCCCTCGCGCTGCCGGAGGCCGCACTGTTGGCCGGGCTCATCCGCGCCCCCGGTCTCTACTCCCCCCTGCTGGACGCCGCCCGGGCGAAGGCGCGGCGGGATCACGTCCTGCACCGGATGGTGGCGGAGGGCTTCCTGAAGGAGCCGGCCGCCAAGGTCGCCGCCCGGGCGCCCGTCCGGATCACTCCGCTGTTCAAGAGCCGGGGGAAGGCCGGGCACTTCGTGGATTACGTCCGGGAGGTTCTGGAGGAGCGCTACGGCGCGGTTTTGCTGGCGCGCGGGGGGCTCCGGGTGACCACGACGCTCGACCTGGCCCTCCAGCGGCAGGCTCTGGAGTCCGTCCGGGCGGGGGTAAAGGCGGGTGCGGCAGCCCTGGCTCCTTCCCCTCGGCGCGGGGCCACGCCGCCGGCTCCACCGCGTGGGGAGCATGAGGCGCCCGGCCTCGAGGGGGCCTTGGTGGCTGTCGAGCCGGCCACGGGTGCCATCCGGGCCATGGTCGGCGGGACGGCCTACGGGCGGAGCCAGTTCAATCGGGCGGCGCGGGCGCGGCGGCAGCCCGGCTCGGCCTTCAAGCCCTTCGTCTTCGCTGCTGCGTTCGAGCGGGGGATCAGCGCCGCGGATCTCCTGGAGGATGCCCCCGCGCGCTACCCCAAGGGTCTGGGGAAGCAGCGGGAGGCCTGGGCCCCCGAGAATTACGATCGGCTCTACCGGGGCCCGGTCACGGTCCGCCGGGCCCTGGAGGAGTCCATCAATGTCCCCACGGTTCGGCTCCTGGAGTCTGTCGGCGTGGACGGCGTGGTGGAGGTGGCCCGCCGCTTGGGAATCCGGGGCCCCCTCAGACGGGAGTACGCCCTGGCGTTGGGAGTCTCGGAGGTGACGCTCCTGGAACTCACCGCCGCCTATGCCGCGTTGGCCAACGGCGGCAGCCTGGCCGCTCCCCACGCCATCGTCCGGGTGGAAGAGCCGGGCGGGACGCTTCTGGAGGAGTATCGGCCCGAGGTCCAGCCAGCCCTCAAGGAGGAGGTCGCGTACCTCCTCACCTCGGTCCTGCAGGGGGCGGTGGAGCGGGGGACGGGCCAGAAAGCCCAGACCGTCGGCCGCCCGGCGGCGGGGAAGACCGGCACCAGCCAGGATGCGGCCGACCTCTGGTTCGTCGGCTATACGCCGGAGCTGGCGGCGGGCGTGTGGCTGGGCTACGATGCGCCCCGCTCCCTGGGGCCGCACGAGACGGCCGGTCGTCTCGCCGCGCCCCTCTGGGCCGACTTCATGCGGCGCGGGCTCGCGTCGCGACCCCCGACCGACTTTCCCGTTCCCGAGGGCGTCTTCTTCCTAGAGGTGGACGCCCGGACCGGCGCACCGGCAGCACCCAGCAGCCCGGGGGCGATGCGGGAGGTCTTCCTCCGCGGGGAGGAGGCCGTGGGGGTACCGTTGAGGGCTGAGCCTCGGGAGGCGGAGCCGGCGGAGGGGATGGGGGAGGGGGAAGGATCAGCGGCGCAGGCGAGTCGGTGAGCGGTCAGGATCGGTCCCGGCAGACGGGCCGGTCCGGGAGGGCGTGAGATGGCGGGGACGTTCGGGTGGTGGGGGGGCTTTATGCTGGCGCTGGCCGGGCCCGCCGTGGCCTTCGCCCAGGCGCCGGCGAAGACAGGCGGTCCCCTCTTCGCCACCCTGAAGACGAGCATGGGGACGATCGTGATCCGGCTCCATGAAGACAAAGCCCCCAGCACGGTGGCCAACTTCGTGGGGCTCGCGACGGGGACCAAGGAGTGGACGGACCCGAAGACGGGGGCGAAGGTGACGCGCCCCCTCTACAACGGGACCATCTTCCACCGGGTCATCCCGAACTTCATGATCCAGGGGGGGGATCCGCTGGGGACCGGAGCGGGCGGGCCCGGCTACCGGTCCGCCGACGAGTTTCACCCGGACCTGAAGCACAGCAAGGCCGGGATCCTCTCCATGGCCAACGCCGGTCCCAACACCAACGGGAGCCAGTTCTTCATCACCCACCGGGCCACCCCCTGGCTGGACGGGCGCCACAGCGTCTTCGGGGAGGTGGTGGAGGGGATGCCGGTGGTGGAGGCCATCGGCACCGTCCCCCGCGACGGGGGGGATCGGCCCCTCAAGCCGGTCCTTTTGCAGGATGTCCTGATCGGTCGGGGGACTCCGCCGCGCTGAGGGGCGGCGCCCCCCCGGAGCCCTCCCGCGCCTCGTGCTGCCGCCGCCCGCCCGGGCTGGCCGCGACGTAGCCCTTTCCTCGCATCGGGCGGAGGAGCGGCCGGCCCGGGGAAAGGGCGCGGCGCCGAGGCCTTGTGATGCTCGTCAGTTGGCCCGGCACTCGTTCTACTTCTCGAGGACCAGGAGCTGGCCCGGCAGGTGGGCCGGGTGGAGGTGGCACCAGATCCGGAAGAGCCCGGCCTTGTCGGCCACGAACTCCACGGTCTCGGGCTTGTCCCGGTATACGTCCACCTTCACATTGAACTCGTCAATGGCGAAGCCGTGGACGTTGGGGTCCGCCTTCACCCGGTTGTAGAGCTTGAACCGGACCTTCTCCCCCTGCTTCACCACGTAAGTCCCGGGCGTCCAGACGTTGTTCCCCTCGTAGTTGATGTTCACGGCCTGAAGGTCCCGCTCGCTCTGGGCCCCGGCGGGTACGATCACGCCGAGGGCGAGGAAGGTGGCGAGGACAATCCGGAGGGTCGCTTTCATGGTGTGACCTCCATGTTCGGGTGGCCGGATCAGTGTCTGCCTTGATGCTCCCGCTCGATCTGATCGCCGAGGACCTCCTCCCCCGGGAGGAGGCGTTCCTCAGGCTGGCGCTGGTCCGGTGTCACGAGAGATTCTAGAAAGAAGACCAGGGCCCAGATCTCACCCGGCTCCAGCGCGTCGGTGTAGGACGGCATCGGGGTGCCGTCCAGGCCGAGGGCAATGCTCTTCCAGGTCTCCTGCGTGTCGGAGCCCCGCTTGAGCGGCCGCCGCGTCAGATCCGTGGGGACGATGGGCAGATCGCGGGAGTCCTTCATGCCCTTCCTGGCCGAGGGCCCGTCCCCCTTCCCCCCGTCGCCGTGGCACTCCGGACATCCCGAGGCCCTGTACACCCTCGCCCCCCTGGCCACCAGCTCGGGCGTGACGGCCGGGGCGGGGGGGACGGACACGGGCGGCCGCGCCGGCTCGGCGAAGCGCGGGGAGAGGGTCTTCAGGTAGGCCACCACCACCCGAAGCTCCCCGGCGCCGATGTGGGCCTGCGGAACCATGGCGGTGCCCCGCACCCCGCGGGTGACAGTGCGGAGGAGGTCCTCGTCGGTGGGAGGGGCACCGCTCATGGTGGAGCGGAATTTGTATCGGCCCGCGGTGAAGTCCGCGGGTTTGGTGCGCAGCCGCGCCGCTGCCTCGCCGTTGCCGTCCCCGATCAGACCGTGGCAGACCTCGCAGTGACGCCCGTACACCTGCTTCCCGTCCGGTGGCTGGGCCCCGGTGGCCTCTGTCAGGGCTAGGAGGACCACCACGGCCACGCACGCCGTGCGGAGGGGGCGGGTCCGAGGCGGGGGGGGCCGCTGCTGCAAAGGGGTGCCCTGCGGATCGCCCATGTGCATGGCCCGCCGGTACCGCTCCTCGAGCCGGATGCTCGCCGCCGGAGGCGCCTGACACCTCCCCCGGCATTCCTGTCAACGCGGATTCGCGCTCTCCCCCGGCCCCGCACCTTCCCTCTCCGCTAGGTCCAGGAGGAAGGACCAGCCCCAGGAGTCCTGCGGGAACTGCACGCCCACCCGGTGCTCCCCCCCCTCGGCGGGCGCACACCACACCACCTCCCCCTCCAGGGCCCGGGGGCCCATCGGGACCTGGAGCGACAGGTTGAGGCGGGCTCCGACCGGGACCGCCTCGGGTAGGAGGAGCTGCACCCCGCCCGGGCTCAGGTCCATCGTCCGCCCGGCAAGCTCCCGGGGCGGCCGGCTCAGTACGGCGCACTGGATCTGGAGACGGATCCCCAGGCGCCCGTGCCGCCGCGAGTAGGTCTGGGAGGCCATCCGGACCAGGAACTGCCGCCAGCGGACCTCGTGGGTCGGGGACATGTTCCGGATCCGCACGCCGTGTCGCCGCCCCTCCTCCCTGTGACCAGCAGGCCCAGCCCAGACGACCGTTCCCTCGGCCACGGCCGGTCCCTCCGGCAGATCCAGCAGGACGGTCACCTCGGCCCCGGACGCCAGGGGAACCGGGAGGACGAGGGCCAGCCCCTCCTCGCTCATGTTCAGGGTATGCCCCAGGAGGTTCTGGTGTGATTCCCCCGCCGGGTGCTCCACGCGGCAACGGACCGGAAGCTCCAGGGTGTACCGGCGGTGTCGGCGGCGCCCCTCCCCCATGCCCCTCCTCCCGCGGGTCGCCGCAGTCTAGCACGGCCGCGGCCGGTTCCCGTGGAAAAACCGCCGCCGCCGGAGCGCCCGGGACGCCATCGGCACGCACCGGTGGCGCGCGCCGCCGCCCCCGGGTACAATAGGGGCGCCATGCCTGAGATCCTCCGGAACCTTCGCTGGCAGGATGTCCTCGACATTCTCCTCATCAGCACCATCCTGTACCAGCTCATGGTGCTGCTCCGGGGGACGCGCGCGCTGCAGGCCCTGGCCGGCCTCGGGGTCGTCGGGCTCTTCTACCTCCTCGCGCGCGAGGCCGAGCTGATCCTGAGCAGTTGGCTCCTCCAGAACCTCTGGGCCGTCATTCTCCTCGTCCTCGTCGTCATCTTCCAGCAGGAGCTCCGCCACACCCTCGAACGGGTGAGCCCGGCGCGCTGGCTCAGCCAGTGGGGAAGCTCGCCCATGGATCACCTCGGGGAGGTCGTTCGGGCGGCGTTCCACCTGGCCCGGCAGCGGATCGGCGCCCTCCTCGTCTTCCAGCGGGGGACCCGTCTGAACGAGGTCGTCCGTCTCGGGACGCCCCTCGGGGCGGAGGTGACGGCCCCCCTGCTGGAGACCCTCTTCATGCCGGCCGCGCCGCTCCACGACGGGGCCGTCGTCATCAGTGGGACCCAGGCGACCCACGCCGGCTGCATGCTTCCCCTCTCCCGACGGGAGGACCTCCCCCCGCAATTCGGGACCCGCCACCGGGCCGCCCTCGGGCTCACCGAGGAGACCGACGCCGTCTGCCTGGTCGTCTCCGAGGAGCGGGGGGAGGTCACCCTCATGAACGAGGGAACCTACCGGTCGGGGCTCACCCGGGAGGAGACGGCGGAGCGCCTGCGCGTGCTCCTGGGGCAGGCCGAGCGGCGGATGCCGCGGCCTGTCGCCTGGGGGACCCTGCTGCTGCACCGCTGGCCCCTCAAGGTGGGGGCCGTGGCGGTGGTCACGGCCCTGTGGGTGTACTTCGGGGGAGCGCAAAAATTCGAGCTGGGCCTCCGGGTCCCGGTGGAGTACCGGAACGTCCCGGAGTCGCTCATCCTCAGCGGCCGGCCGGCCACATCCCTGGAGGTGCGGTTGCGGGGGAGCCGGGCGGCGCTGGGCGGGGTGAACCGGGAGACCCTCCGGGCGACTGTGGATCTGGCTGCCGCGGAGCGGGGGACGAACTTCGTGGCGATCGAGCGGGACGACGTCAACGTCCCGGCGGGCGTGGAGGTGTTGGGGACTGAGCCGGCCGTCCTGCGGCTCGCCCTGGAGAGGGTCCAGCGCCTGCGGGTCCCGGTCCGGGCGCGTCTGCGGGGGGAGCCGGCCCGTGGCTACGCGGTGGAGGCCGTCGCCGTGGTCCCGGGGAGCGTGGAGATCCTGGGGCCGGAGTCGGCCGTGGCGAACCTCCAGGCGGTGTACACGGAGGCGGTGGACCTGACGGGGGCCCAGGGGTCCTTCAATCGGGCGGTTCCCCTGGCTCTCTTCCCGGAGCGCCTCGCGCTGGCGGACGGGCAGGGGAAAACCGTCGAGGTCCGGGTCACCCTCCGCCGGACCGCCTCCTGAGGGCGGGGCCTACCACCAGTCCTTCCGCTTGAAGTACAGGCCGAGGGCCACCGCCACGACCCCCATCCCCCCCGCCACGACCCAGAATCCCCCGGCCGCGCGCACCAGGGGCATCTCCTCGAAGTTCATCCCGAACAGACCCGTGATGAAGGTGAGAGGGAGGAGGATCGTCGCCACGATGGTCAGCTGCTTCATGACCTCGTTGAGGCGGTTGGAGACCTGCGAGAGGTGGGCCTCCAGGGTGCTCGTCAGCATGTCCCGGTAGGTCTCCAGGTTGTCCGCGATCCGGAGGGTGTGGTCGTGGACGTCCCGGAAGTAGAGCTGGGTCCCGGGGCGGATGTGGGGGATGCCCCGGTTGGCCAGGACGCCCAGCATCTCCCGGAGCGGCCCCGCGCTGCGCCGGAGGGCCAGGACCTCCCTTTTGGTGCGGAAGATGAGGGGAAGGGCCTCGCGGGAGACCTCGCGGAAGACCTCGTCTTCGATCCGGTCCAGCCGCTCATCAATCGCGTCCAGGAGCGGGAAGTAGTAATCCACCAGGTGGTCAATCAGGAGGTGGAGGATCCGGTCCGGCCCCTCCTGCAGAAGGCGGGGGTTCTTCCGGAGGCGGTCGCTGACGGCGGCGATGGAGCGGAGGGGATCCGGGTGGAGGGTGACGAGGTAGGTCTCCCCCAGGAAGCAGAAGAGGGGGAGCGTGTCCACCGCCTCCTCCCCGGGGTTGTGGTTGACGCTCCGGCAGACCAGGAAGACGTACCCGTCGTAGGTCTCCAGCTTCGTCCGCGTCTCGGGGTTCGTGCAGTCCTCCAGGGCCAGGTCGTGGAAGCCGTAGAGGCTCTTCAAGCGGGCGTAGTCCGCCTCGCCGGGCCCCTCCACGTCCATCCAGACGAAGTCGCTGGGGCTCGGGATGGCAGGCCGGAGCGTCTCCTCCGGCGGGTCCACCAGCAAGGTCCCGCTCCCCTGGACAACGTAGCACTGGGTTGTTCCCATCCCGCGCTAGGGTACCCGAGGCCCCGGGGCAAATCAAGGCTGGCGCCGCCGGCGACCGGATCCGGGGGATGGGCTGCCCTGTGACACGGAGGGGCCGGTTGCTCACGGCCGGGAGCGGAAAATAGCGTATACTACGTGCCCGTGTAGTAGGTTATTGATTTGGAGAGAAGATCCATGTGGATGGGACGGGTGCTCGCCACGATCTCCGCTCTCTACCTCTCCCAAGTTGGAGGGGCGGCTGAACCCGGGGCAGTGAGCCTCCGCTGGTATGGTCACGCCTTCGTCCTTGTTACCTCGGCCGAGGGCGTCAGGATCGCGATGGATCCGTTCGGGAAGATTGGCTACCCGGTTCCCGAGGTGGAGGCCGATGTGGTGACCATCAGCCACGACCATAGTGACCATAACAACGCCGCCCTGGTGAAGGGGAAGCCGGCTGTCCTCCGGGGGCTGGAGATGGGTGGACGGCACTGGACCCGGGTGAACTTCCGCCTCAAGGACGTCCGCATCGCCACGCTCCCTGCCTACCATGACCGCGTCCAGGGGAAGGAGCGGGGGCTGAACACGGTTTTCGTGGTTGAGGCGAGCGGCCTGCGCATTGTCCACATGAGCGACATCGGCCACGTTCCCTCCGACGACACGATACGGACCCTGGGGAAGGTGGACGTCCTCCTGGTCCCCGTGGGCGGTGTGTACAGTATTGACGCCAAGGAGGCGACCGAGCTCGTGGCCCGTCTGAAGCCGGCCGTGGCGATCCCCATCCACTACAAGACCGAGACCACCCGGGACTGGCCGATCACAGACGAGAAGCCGTTCCTGGAGGGGAAGGAGCGCGTTCGACAGGTCGGGAAGACCGTGGAGTTCCGCCGGGATCGGCTCCCGTCCCCGGGCGAGATCTGGGTGATGGACTACCGGTAGCCCGGCCCGGGGAGTGCGCGAGGGGACGTCGCCCCGAGAGGGGGAGGCCTGGGGAACTCACGGAGCCGGGTGGCCTTTTTACTATTGACAGTAGTAGGATGGCGCGGTAGTTTGCCGACCACGGGAGGAGAGGGCATCCTGGCATGTCGCGTCTGAGCCAGATCTTTCGCCTTGGGGGCCGGGGCTTCCTCACAGTGTTGGGAGAGCTGGAGGAGGCCATCATGCAGGTCGTCTGGGACCGGGGGGAGGTCTCGGTCCGCGATGTCCATGGTGTCCTGTCTCGGTCGCGCCGGATTGCCTACACCACCGTCATGACCACGATGGTCCGCCTGGCGAGGAAGGATCTCCTCCACCAAAAGCGGGCCCGGGTGGCATACCTCTACTCTCCCAAGGTGAGCCGTGATGAGCTGGCGGACTCTGTGGTCCGGGGCGTCGCCGACAGTCTCCTGCGCAGCTTCGGCAGCGCTGCGGTCTCCGGCCTGCTGGGCCGGATCCAGGAAGAGGAGCCGGCCGCAATCGCGGCGATCGCCCGGCTGATCCAGAAGCGGCGAGGCCAGCGGTGAGCTGGTACGTCTTCTGGTTCGGGATTTCCTCCTTCACCCTGGCCCTCGTCCAGGTCTGCCTCCGGCGCGTGCACCGGCCGCAGGTGCGTCTCCGCTACTTCTGGACCAGCCTGATCCTTCCGGCCGCGGTCTTGCTCCTTCCAGATAGCGCGCTGCTTCGGATCTGTCTCGGCCTTCTGGACTTGGCGTTCCAGCCGTATGCGGGCACGGTCCCCTGGATCGGGCTCGGTCTTCTGGTGTCGGCGGGCGCTATCTACACCGCCGGTCGGGTTGCCCTGGTCCTGTGGGGGCACCGTCGCTCTCTCTCCACCTGCTGGCTCCTGGACCCGCGGGCGCACCAGGACCTCTATGCCATCTGCCAGCGCCACGCGTCTACCCTGGGGATCCCCCCGCCACGCCTGATGGGGTCCGCGAGGGGGGGGAGTGCATGGACTCTCGGGGTCATTCACCCCACGGTCGTTCTGGCCGAGCCCTTCCTGAGGTCCCTGGACGCAGAAGAACTGGAGAGTGTTTTGGCCCATGAGCTTGGGCATATCGCCCGGCGAGATGCCCTGCTGAGATGGACAGCCCTGGTCTTCTCCGGCCTCTTCGTGTACCTGCCGACGTCCTGGGTGATACCGCGCCTGATCGAGGAAGAGTGTGAGAAGGCCTCCGACGATCTCGCTGTCCGCCTGACTGGCAAGCCCTTGCCGCTGGCCGGGGCGATTATCAAGGCCTGGCGCCAGGCCCGATCGGTGGCGCCCCTGCGCTGGTATCCCGCCATCGGGGGACGGCGTGGGGCCCTGGAGGCGCGTCTCCGACGGCTCCTGGGAGAACAGGCGACGCTCCTTACCCCTGCTGCTGGGACGAGGTGGACGGCCCTCTGCGCGCCGGCCGCTGTGGCGGTGATCCTCCTGCTGGCGGGACTTGACATCGTGGCCCACAGCGCCCAGGCCAGCACGCGGTCCGAGTGGGTGGCCTGTGACACCGGCCTGCAGGCGGCAACGGGGATCGGGGCCGGCAGCATTTTTTAAAACTCCTGATCTACTATCCATGATAGTAACTACTGGGGGATGGGTTCTTCGGGAGGGCCAGCCTGGCTGGCGCCGCGAGGGCCGGGTCTCATGCGGGCGGGGGGGACCTGCCAATCAGGCATGAGGCCGAGGATCCCCGCCGGGACTCCGGTGTCTTCGGCGGGCCGAGGAGGGGACGGGCCGACTCCCTGTGAGGAGCCCGCGGTATGTGGACGCGATGTGAAGGGGCGGGAGCATGAGACAGCGACGGGAGAGGGTGGACTCCCTAAAGTCCGGTAAAGCGACGGGCGTTCGCGAGGGCCGCGGCCAGGGCCGACGCTTCGGTGCAAGGGGTCTCTTCGGCGCCGGCGTTCCCCCCGCGCCATCGGCGTGCTGCGCTCGCGGCATGAGGATCGTGGGTCACACACGAGTGGATCGAGCGACGGGTAGGCCGTTCTACGTGAAACGGTGTGACCGGTGCGGATACCTGGTGCGATATTTCCCCCGCCACACAGAGCTCACGTCGGCAGCGGGCATCGCTCTGCCGCTCCATTCCCCCTCTCGCCGAAAGCCTCGCCCGGGCAGCATGGTGTGCATTCGCATGGGGGTGGTGACTCGTCGGCGTTGAGACCGGCTTGACGGGGAAGCTGGCACGGGGACAGCCGCGATGGCGCTCTCTCCCGTAAGAGGGGTCCGATCTTCCTGGTTGCGGGCGGGCCTCATCATCGCCGCAGCTGGGGGAACGACGGCTCTCCTGCGGTGGCTTGTCGTCAGCGGAGGGCTGGCCGCGCTGACCGCATATCCTCCCTTCGGGGAGAGCATCGTGGGTCTTGTGGGAGGGGCCGCCGTCGCGTTCTCCGCCCCGGTGGTGCCCCTGCTTGTCCTTTTCCTCGCTGCTCCAGACACCTACGCGTCGCCGATGGTCCGACAGGGAGTGCTTCCCGCGCCCCTCTTGACGGTCGGCCGAGCGGGATGGCTCCCCTTCTTCTCTGGATTTGGCCTAGCCTTCGTCATCGCGATGACTGGAGTTCCCGAGGCGTATGCGCGGGTGATATACCCCGCGAGGCGAGGGATTGACCTCGTTGCCGGGACCGCGCTGCTGGGCTACGGCCTCTGGCTCGTGGAGAGCCTGAACGCCTTTACCGGGCTGATCAGGCCAAAGGGTCGATCGTCACGACGCTTCTCCCGGTGGGGCGTCACGTTCCTGCTGGGGCTTTCGGCAGGCCTGCTCCTCTATCACCACCTCGACCCGACCTACGACTCGGTCTTCTTTGCTTCGCAGATCATACGGCAGTCCTCGCATGGCGTCCTGGCGGCTACTTCGTTCGTGATGGGAGTCGGCGGCGCGTTTCTGGCCCTGGCCGTCGCCCTCGCCGGAGTAAGCCGCGCTAGACGAGGGATGGATGCGGCTCTCCGCGCCATCGGAACCGCGGCGGGGATGCTCACCGCGATCCTCGGGGGATTGTTCCTGACGGGGAGGTACGAGCGACTCGCATTCCGCCTCTTCGGAGGTTGACAGGGCCAGAAACGACAGTCCCACTAGCGTGCCCGACAGCGTGGACTCTGTTTGGCCAGGCGAGATTCCGGGGAGCCCCTACCCGTCCCTCGGATGCCGGGGCGATGGGGCGCGGCGCGGCGGGCCGTCCGTTTCACCGATGGAGCGGCTGATAGTAATCCCAAGAGGGGGGCACAATGGCAAAGGATCCCGTGTGCGGCATGACCGTAGATGAAAAACGGGCGGCGGCAACCTCCATCTATCGGGGGCAGACCTACTACTTCTGCGCGGCCGCGTGCAAAGAGAAGTTTGAGAAATCGCCCGAGAAATTTGTCAAGGCTGCGGGCAGCAGGTAGGAGGGGTGGGCAGTAGTGACCACGGGAACGCCACGGTTCTTGCTAGCCCGTTGGACGCATCCTCGCGCGACGCCCGCGGCCCGCGCGAGTTCAACATCTTCCTGGCCGACTGGGCCGCGTAAGGGAAGGATTGGATGCGACTGGGGGGGAGCCGGGTCTACCCGGGAGCCGCGGTCCTCGCTGTTGTGGCGCTGCTGTCATTCGGCTGCCGGGTCGAGGCGAGCGATCGCCCGGCTCGTGTGGTGGGGTCTGTTGTCGTGGCCGCACCGAGGAGGGTGGGGCGAGCTCTCGGTTACCGTACGCTGAGGAGTCGGCTGCTTACGTTAGGCAGGTGGAACTTGGACTGAAGGGGGGCATCGTGGAGTCGGTACAGGGTGTCACTGTCCTTCTCGCCGTGAGCGCAGGTGTGCTGTCGTTCCTGTCGCCCTGCGTGTTACCCCTGGTGCCGTCGTACCTGGCCTTCCTCTCCGGGGTGTCGGGGCCTGTCGTAGCTTCCGCTGCCAGTCCGAAGACTACCCTAGGCAGAGCCGCCACCCTCGTTCACGCCGGTCTGTTCATCGCGGGCTTCTCACTGGTCTTTGTCGCGCTGGGCGCCTCCTTCAGTCTGATGGGGCAGCTGCTGTTCCAGTCTCGCAGCCTGCTGCAGAAGGTGGGGGGTGTTCTGATCATCGCTTTTGGCCTGTCCCTGGCCGGTGTTCTCCGGCTGCCGTTCCTGCAACGGGAGTGGCGCGTGCACCTGCAGGCGCGTCCCGCTGGCTATGCCGGCTCTCTCCTGGTGGGAATCGCATTCGCCTCCGGCTGGGTCCCTTGCGTCGGACCGGTCCTGGGCAGCATCCTGACCCTGGCCGGGACGGCCGAGAGGGCGGCCGACGGTCTCACCCTGCTGGCTGCCTACGCCGCTGGGCTGGGCGTGCCGTTCTTTCTGAGCGCGCTGGCCCTGGACAGGTTCAACCGGTTCTTCGAGCGCTTTCGACGGTTTCTCCCCCTCGTGGACCGAGTGGCAGGAGTGGTGCTGGTTGCCGTCGGGGTCCTCCTGTTCACGGGTGCCATGACTAGCCTGAATGCGTATTTCATTCGGCTGACCCCGCGGTGGTTGTGGGAAAGACTCTGAGGGGCAGCGGGCTCGAAGGATTCTGGCGCCAGGCCGGCGGGGACCGGCACCGGTTCGTGGGCGAGGCCTCGCTGGCGGGACCCGGGATTACGACTGGCTGGTCCGACTGTTTTCGCTTGCCCTTGACCGGCGCTGGCGCCAGGAGTGCGATTTCCCGGGAGACGGTGAGCGTCGAATGGGACAACCACCAAGTTCAGGAGGAGGGGGTTATGAAACCGCTGCGTGTTCTGCTCGTGTCGGCTGCTGTGGTCATGGTCCTGGCCGCTGCCGTCCTTCCCGTCCAGGCGCAGTGGGTGATGCGGGACCACCGGTGGCCGCCGCGCGGCCCATGGAACTGGGCGTTGCCACGGGAGTTGCCGCAGCTCTACCGCGAGTTCAATGGCATCGACTTCGGCCACGCCCACCTCGCTGAGACACTGCTCCGGACTCAGGATCTGGAGCGCGTCGAGCGGGCCCGCCTAGATGTGCTCGATTTCATCTTCAGCGCGCCGTCCGTCCCGCCGGACGAGGAACAGGTGGCGCCGACACTCACCCGACTGGTCTGGGAAGCTCAGCGAACCTTCAACTGGGCGCACGGGTTCCACCGGAGCCTTTACGATCTCTTCGCAAGCGATGCGGTTCACGATAAGGACGGGACGTACCGGCGGCTGCTCGCGGATTACCTAGAGAAGGCGGAGGCCATCACCTCGCATCCGCTTGACCACCACGGAAAGTTGTGGGGCTTTCCGGAGTCGCGCTCGTTCCAGCAGAAGTTTGCGAAGTTCAACACGCAGATCTGGGCCTACCACTGGCTGCAGGCTGCGACGTATGATGTTCAGCTCATGGGCGATGCGGCCAGACAGCGAGAGCTGATGCCCGCCCTGATTTCCTGGTATCACGGCTACCTGCGCCAGCCGCCCGTCGAATGGCAATTCATGCCACTCATGGCCGAGGGGGCGCCGGAGTTCTCGGGACGGTTCCCGGAAGCCGCGAGGATCTTCGACAACCTGCACATGCTCCACGACAACATTGACGACATCCTCAGCCGTCCGGACCTGTACCCGACGCTGGCTGCCAAGCGCGAGGCGATCCTGCGCATTCTTCCGATCTATCTGCATCGGAATCATGAGCCGCAGGAGCGCTACGCCGAGTACCACGCCGCCGCGGCGGGCGCCGCGCACGGAGGGCACGGAGGCCCAGGCGGGCCTTCCGGCCCACGGCCGCCGGCTGCGCGAGGCGTCCTCCAAGGGAAAGCGCGGACGGGTAGCGGCACGACGCCGCACCCAGGCACACATGGCCAGCGCTGAGGAGAGGGACCCATGATGGCGCGAGTCCTGGTCACACTTCTGCTCGTGGCAACGGCAGTCCCGGCCGCGCACGCCCTCGACCACAAGAATCTGGACGAGGGACGCCCCCTCCGCCTGGAGGACGCCTACCCCGTGGCGAGCGGGGAGCTGGCACTCGAGGTGGGAGCGGGCTTCGTAGTGGAGCGCCGCAGCGCGGATCGCGGGGTCTTCGCCGCGGAGATCCTCTACGGTGCCTTCCCGAATTTCCAGGTGGGGCTGGGCACCGAACTGTCCACCGATCCACGGGAGATCGACAAGCCCATCAAGTCCGGCGACCTGCAACTGAGCGGCCTGTACAATTTCAATCAGGAAACGCTGAGCCTTCCGGCCCTCGCCGCCAAGCTAACCCTCAACTTCCCGACGGGTGTGGACTCCTCGGGAATCGACGTTGAGCTGAAGGCGATCGGCACGAAATCATTCGATCGGCTGAGCCTGCATCTGAACGTGGCCTACGCATTCCTCAGCGGGACGAAGGCACGTGAGCGCGACGGCCGTTATGCGATCGACCTTGGGGCCAGCTACCCGATTGGCGCGCCCCGGTACACGCGGACGACGCTGGTCGGGAACCTGTTCACGGAGCAGTCAGCGGGGCGCGACGAGTCGAACGCGTTTGGCGCCGAGGCGGGCTTCCGGCATCAACTGACCGCACGCACCGTGCTCGACGCGGGCCTTGGCTCCGAGTTCGCGGGCCCAGGGGAACGGTCGATCTTCTACGTCACGGCTGGGCTCTCGATGAGCTTCTAGCGATGTAGGCCGGCCCGAGATGTGTCACCAGGAGGAACGGCAGTGTGAATCCCTACGGACCGCGCTTCGCGTTGCCGACGACCGCTCGACGGTGCCCACCGCGGCGTCATCCTCAGGGCGTTAGGGGGACGCCCGCTTATCCTCCTCCAGGATCTGGGGATAGGACCCTATCGCCACGGCCATTACATCGTCGTGATTGGCTACGACGACCGATTGGGTGCCGTGGTTGCCTACTCGGATCGCCAGCGGGATCTGGTGCTCGCCTACGCGGAACTCGGGCGGACCTGGAGGCGGGCCGGGAGCTGGACCCTTCTCGTGCTTCCGCGGGAGATGGGTGCGTAGCCTGCCGCCCTAGTGTGTGCAGAGGAGTTCCCGAGGTTGGAGCAGGAGGCGGGCGAGGCTAGGAGGGGGCTGTGGGGCAGGTAAAGAATGCATGTTGAGGAGGAATCAACCGTGTGGACGAAGAGAAGACCGTGGGTGCTGTTGTTGTCGCTGCCGATCTGGGTAGCAGCCTGCGCCCCAATGTACACGACAAAGCTGGTGAGGCCGGGGGCAGTTTACGCCTACGCCTTCAACGTCGGCTCGCGGGACGTGACCATTATCGATACCGCGACCAACGAGATTGTGGGCACCAGGCCGCTGGGGGCCGGGGTGCGGTGGCTCTCGAATGAGTTAGATTTTTGGGATGGGCGGCACATCTGGACCTACGACCTGGTGGACGGGATGGTTGAGCTCATCGCCATCGAGCCCGCGGAGCTGCGCGTGACCCGCCGCCTCCGGATCGGGAAGGGCCCGGCCCACAGCGTCATGCTAACCCCCGACCGGCGGTACGTGCTGGTTAACGCCGCCGGCGAGAACCTCATCGCCGTGGTGGATCGGGAGAGCCTCCAGCTGATCCGGAGAATCCCAACTGGGCTCTTCCCCTGCGACCTGGACTTTACGCCCGACGGGAAGGTGGGGTACCTCGCGGAGCGCGACCAGGACACTGTGGCCGCTCTGGACCTGGACACCTTCGCGATCCTCAAGCGGGTCTCCTTCCCCAAAGGGTCGAAACCCCACATGCTCCGCGTGGCCCCCGACGGCGGCTCCGTTTGGGTCCAGACGGCCCAAGGGGGTACCAATGACATTTTGGACCCGAAGACCCTGGCGGTCCGGAGCACCCAGCAGCTGGGCCGCGTCCCGGTGACCAATGCCTGGACGCCCGACGGCCGCTTCGGGTACATCACGCACTTCGAGGATGACTTTGTCGCCGTCGTGGATGCGGCGACCTTTCAGGAGGTGAAACGGATCCGCGTCGGGCAGCGGCTGGGGGTCGTCTCGTTCCGGCCGGACGGCCGCTACGCCTATGTGACGGTGCTCGGGGAGAATAAGGTCGTGGTCATCGAACACGGCCCGGATGGAGGTGGTGAAGGAGCTCCAGGCTGGCCAGCAACCCTGGGGGCTCATCGTCATGTCCCCGCCGGAGCGCCCAGCAGCACGCCCGGCCGGTTACTGAAAGCTCAGAAGTGGCGGTTCTTGACATAGTCAAAGCCGCGTGGCGGGAGCTGACAGGAAAACGTAACAGGTAGAACTGCCCCGGGATGCCGGCGGTCCCCGGCATGGCCCCGGGGGAGGCGCCAGGGAGGAACGAGGACGCCGGGCGGGAGCCTTAGAGAATCCTCCAACCTGTGGTGATCCCTCGGGCCGTGTGCCCATAAGGAGAAGGCGGGAGACCGTGGGAATCTCCAATCTGAAAGCGGGGATCGTCAGCAACCTGGCTGCGACCATCTCGTCGGTCTGCTGTCTGCTCCCGCTCCTCGTGGTCGTGCTGGGCCTCGGGACAGGTGCCTTCATGGTAACCACCATGCAGTACAGCCCCATTCTTATCCCGATCGGCATTGCCGGGGTGGCGCTCGGCTATGCCCTCTATTTTCGTGAGAGGCGGCGGTGCGAGCGCCTGGCCTGCCGTATGGCGGCAGGGCGGTTGAATCTGGCTCTCCTGATTACTTCGACGGTCGTGCTGGTGGCCGCCACTGCCCTGACCGCCTTTCCGGGATACACGGCATCACTCATCGCCCGATACGGGGGCGCCGATGTCATGCCGGGGATGGCGCCGCAAGAGACGGCGGCTCCTCCTCAGCGCCAGCACGCCTCCACCGAGGCAACGGCCTGGCTCCGGATCGAGGGCATGACCTGAGGTACCTGACCCACGATCGTGGAAGCAGCCCTGGAGGGGCTGCCCGGAGTCGGCAAGGCTGAAGTGAGCTTTGAGAGCGGGAAGGCTCGGGTCCAGTACGATAAGAAGAGGGTTGGGGTTGGGGATATGGTGCGCGCCGTGAGGCAGGCCGGTTTTGGGGCCCAGGCGACTGACGAGTGACCCTGTGTTCGGAATGACTATGGAGCCCCTTCCATGTATCCGGTGCTGTTCCAACTCGGCCCGCTGAGCATCAGGTCCTGGGGTGTCCTGGTGATCCTTGCCTTCTTCGTTGGCACCCGCGTGGCCGCGGCCGAAGCGCGGAGGAAAGGCCTCGAGCCGGACCTGGTGCACGACTTTTCCCTCTGGGGGCTTCTCGGCGGCGTGGCCGGTGCCCACCTCTACGAGGTGCTTCTCCTCGACCCGGCCTGGTATGGGCGGCATCCGGTTCAGATTCTCACGCGCTGGCAAGGGGGGATGGCCCTCTGCGGGGCCCTCCTCGGCGGGACCGTCGCGGCGATCCTCTTCACCCGGAGGCGTAGGATCGGGTTCTGGCGGTTCGCGGACGTTCTTGCCCCCGGCCTCATCCTCGGGCAGGCATTCGGCCGCCTGGGCAGCTTCCTTGACGGCGAAGCGTATGGAGTTCCGACCACTCTTCCCTGGGGGGTGACCTACAGCGACCCGAACGGCCTGGCGCCGCCCCACGTGCAGCTCCATCCCGTCCAGGTGTAGGAGGCGATCGGGGATCTCGCCCTGTTCGGCCTCCTCATGACCCTCCGGGGTCGGCAACGCTTCGAGGGCCAACTCGCGCTCGTGTATGCCACGGGGTATGCCGTCTTGCGAGGGCTGACGGCATCGGTCCAGGCGGATGCGATCTGGATTGGGGGCCTGGTGAGTGCCGACCACATCTGGGCGGCCGCCGTCGGACTTTGCGCGCTGTCCCTGTGGGGGGTGCGGAGTTACCGTGTCCGCGACCCCGCCCCCGCCTAGCCAGGGGGCGGGGGGGACAGCGGAAACATCTGTTCCGGGGGAGGCGCTGGGGAGCATGGGGCCAGGGAAGCGATTGGGAGAGCTCCTCGTTGCCCTCGAGGGAGCAAGTCGCGTCCCGGACCTGGATCTGCTGATCCGAGGGATCGCCTATGACTCGCGGCGGGTGCGCCCAGGCTACCTGTTTGTGTGTATCCAGGGGTTCCGAGAGGACGGGCACCGCTATGCCCAGGACGCCGTCGCCCGGGGCGCGGTCTGCCTCGTCGCGGAAAAGCGGGTCGAGGTGCCGCCCACCGTCCCGGTGATCCGCGTCGGCAACGCCCGCCGGGCGCTGGCGCTGCTCGCCAATGAGTTCTACGACCGCCCTTCGACGCAGCTCACCCTCATCGGCGTGACGGGGACCCAGGGGAAGACCACTACCGTCTATCTCATCGAATCGATTCTGCGGGAGGCCGGCTACCCGGTGGGGCTGATCGGGACCATTGTTACCCGGGTCGGGGCCCGCGAGTGGAAGTCCACGTACACCACCCCCGAGTCCCTGGACCTGCAGGAGTCCCTTCGGGCTTGCCTTTCCGCTGGGCTCACCCACGTGGTGATGGAGGTGTCCTCCCACGGCCTGGCGCTGGAGCGCGTCGCCGGATGCGTCTTCGACGTGGGGGTGTTCACGAACTTGAGCTCCGATCATCTCGACCTTCACCGGACCCTGGAGCGGTACCTCGCGGCAAAGGCCACGCTCTTTGCCAGTCTCGGAACCGGCAAGGACCGGTGCGCCATCATCAATGTGGATGATCGGCACAGCTCCCTGATCCAGCGGGCGGCCGCCTGTCGGAGGTTGACCTACGGGATCCAGAATCCTGGGGACATCATGGCGCGTGAGGTCCGGGCCGGGCTCCGGCGTCTGGAGTTCACCCTTGAGGCGTTTCGGGAGACTCACCGCGTCCGGATGTCGCTCACGGGAGAGGTAAACGTCTACAATGCCCTGGCCGCCGCGGGCGCGTGTTTTGGCCTCGGGCTCGACCGTGCGACCATCGTCCGTGGACTGGAGCGGGTTGAAGGGGTGCCGGGGCGGTTTGAGCTGGTCGAGGCCGGCCAGGGCTATCTGGTCATCATTGACTTCGCCCACACCGAAAGGGCCGTGGAGCAGCTTCTCCAGACCGTGCGGGGGTTGGTGCGGGGGAGAGTGATCACCGTCTTCGGTTGCGCCGGCGATCGCGATCAAACGAAGCGCCCGAGAATCGGTGAGTTGGTTGCCCGCCTGAGCGACTACAGCATCATCACGGCCGACAACCCGGCAAGCGAAGATCCCAGGGAGATCGCATTGCAGGTGGATCGGGGGGCCCGCGAGATCGATTCGGCTGGTCAAAGGCACGCGATCGTCCTCGATCGCGCGGAGGCCATCACGAGAGCCATCGCCACGGCGAAGCCGGGGGACGCCGTCATCATCGCGGGCAAGGGCCATGAGGAGTACCAGATCATGAAGGACGGCTTCGTTCCCTGGAGTGACCGCGGGGAGGTTCTCAGGGCCATTGCCGCCCGCGGCACCTCGGGGAGGCCGTAAGAGGTTCGAGGCCGCGATGAGAAAGGCGCGCGTCGTGTCGGGTCAGGCGAACCCCCTCCGGAGATTCCACGCGGACGGCGTGGCCAAGGCAGCGTTCGTCCGCGCTGGCTTCTTCGCCATTGCGAAGCAATACGACCGGCTGACGCGAGTGTTCTCCTTCGGCCTGGACGGGCGGTGGCGGAGGTCGGTCATCGAGCTGTGCGGCCTGCACCCCGGGGATCGCCTCCTGGACATCGCCACCGGGACGGGAGAGTTAGCCCTCGCGGCCGGCCGACGGGTCGCCCCGGCCGGGCTCGTCGCTGGGCTGGACTTTTGCCAGCCGATGCTCGAGGAGGGCCGGAGGAAGGGACAAGATCAGAGGGGATCGCACCTCGCCTGGGTTCTGGGGAAGGCTGAGGAACTTCCGTTTCACCAGGAGACCTTCGACTGCGTCACAATGGGGTTTGCCCTGCGGCATGTCCTGGACGTGCGCGCAACCCTGCGGGAGATGGCCAGAGTGATCCGCCCTGGCGGAAGGGTCGTCGTCCTGGAGTTCACGCGACCGGAGCGCAGAAGCCTGAAGGCTCTCTACTATCTCTACCTCTTTGGTCTGCTCCCCGGGCTGGTCTGGTTGGCGTCCCGGGATCGGCAAATCTACACGTTGACCCGCTACTTCCCACGTACGATCCGGCACTTTCTTCCCCGGGAACGACTCGCAGCGGCGTTCGCGGGCGCAGGATTTGGTGGTGTGGAGATACGGCCCCTCGCCGGGGGAGTAGTCTCGGTCATCGCGGCCAGGAAGCGGGTTCGAGTAAGGGCATTCAGGCGGGAGACGGATCGGCGCGGTCGAGGCCTCGGGCCCCGAGAAGGTGCGCCGGGTCTCCTCGCGTAGACGCACCGATGGCCGTCACGAAGGGCTGGCATCGTGGAGCCTGAGAAGGTCGGGGCACCTCCGCCGGCGAGGGTCCGGCGTGGATTGTGGTGGCTGACCGCTGCCATCACGTGCCCGTGTCACCTGCCACTCGTTCTGATTCTCCTTGGGGGCACCGCCGTCGGCGCCGCGCTCACACAGAATCTCCCCCTTGTGCTTCTGGGGCTCACAGTCGCCTTCATTTTCTCGCTGGCGCTGGCGCTTAAAGGCAGCCGCCGCGTCAAGGGGGGATAGTGCTGGAAAGCCGGCGGCTGCTCCAACTTCACCCAGCCCCCGGCTCGAGCGAGGGTACCTGTTCGTGATTTCCATTTCGGACCTCCCGGTCGTGAACGCGTATCTGAATGCGACCAGCGCCATCTTGCTGATCGTCGGGTACCTCTGCATCCGGAGGCGGAAAGATCTCGCGCACAAGGTCTGCATGGGAACGGCATTCGCGACTTCCACCATCTTTCTAATCAGTTACCTGATTCTCCGGTACTACGCCGGTATGAGCCGATTCGCTGGGCAGGGCTGGATCCGCCCCGTCTACTTCACGATCCTCACTTCCCATACGCTCCTGGCCGCGACGATTCTGCCCATGGCGCTCGTGACGCTGTCCCGCGCGCTGAAGGAACGGTTTGACCGGCATGTCCGGATTGCCCGCTGGACACTGCCGCTCTGGCTGTACGTGTCAGTTACCGGCGTGGTCGTTTACTGGATGCTCTATCAGCTCTACCCGCACCCTTAGTGGGCGGCTGAGGAGGCTGCGGATACGGAGGTGAAGTTCCCCCTGTGTTCTCGCGTCCGGACAACCTGGAGGCTGCAGTGAGAAAATACGGGGTCAGGAGGACTTGAAAGGCAGGCAATCAGGGGCTAACATCATGGCCGTTGCCCCCCGGAGAGCGGCGCGGGAGGGTGTTCGAGATGGTGATGGCCGCACACCTCGCGTTGGTTGTCCTGCTGGGTGGTGTAGCGGGATGCCGGAGCTTCGGCAAAGAGGTGCAGGCGACGGCGCAGTCCGCGGTCGGAGGAGGCCAGCGTGTGACAGTCGAGGTGTCCAGCTTCAAGTTTCGCCCCAATGTGATCACGGTCGAAGTCGGGAAGCCCCTGAGGATCGTGGCGGCCAGCAAAGCATGGTTGATTCCGCATAACCCGACGATCCTGGCCCTTGACGGCAGCGTGCTGAAGAGCCAGGATCCCGCCCGGCGGAGAAGTTGAAGTGGAGGTGACCTTCACCAAGCCCGGGCAGTATGTTCTCTACTGCAATAAGTTCCTGCACCGGTCTTTCGGGCAGGAGGGATTATTCGTTGCTCGGTAGGCCGGGCGGAATCCCGGTCGAGGGGTCCCGGGGCCGGGCAGCATCGGGTTGCCCCCGGCCCGGCCGAAGGGCGCGGAAGCAGGCCCATGGAGCTTTTGGCCTTGACACATCGCGGGGGTTCGGACTAAGAGATTGGCTGGCTTTCGAGCGGGCGGGGCGTTGCCCGCCCGGTCATCCGGTCCATCCCGAGGACATCGTCCAGGCAGTTTCACCCCCCGGGGCTCACCCCGGCCAGTCGGGGGTCCGCGACAGAGGCACAGAGGGGTGGTCCCTGGCGCAGCGGGGTGGCCGGGGGCTGCCGTGGGACCCGCGAAGGGAGCGCGCATGGCTCAGGGAGCACCGGTCCGGGAGCGGGAGCCCATCCAGGACCCCCCCGAGGATAGCCCGAACACCATCTGGACCCGGCGGGACCTCTTCACGGCGGCCGGCTGGGGGGCGGTCCTGGTCTACCTCGGGACCGTGCTCCTCGCCTTCACCCGCTTCATG
>JAKEHP010000217.1 GCA_022614955.1 Candidatus Methylomirabilota bacterium | reverse complement strand
TGGACCGCCTCCTCCATCAGGCGGCCCCGGTGGCCCACTACCGGGCGCTGCCCCGGTTCCCAGCAGTAATCCGGGACGTGGCGGTTCTGGTGCCGGCGGCCCTCCCGGCCGCCCGGGCCCGGGAGGTCATCGAGGCAGCCGCCGGGGATTTGGTGGAAACGATCACACTCTTCGACCTGTATGATGGGGAGAAGGTCCCGGCCGGCCACAGGAGCCTGGCTTTCTCCGTGGCGTACCGGGCTGCCGACCGGACCCTCACGGATGCGGAGGTGAACGCGGCCCACGCGGAGGTCCTGGCGCGGCTCCAGGCCGAGCTGGGAGCCACCATCCGGTAAGGGCGCGGGCCGCAGGGGTGGCGATGCTCATGGACCGACTGCAGGAGCTGGAGGGGAAGGTTCGGGAGGCGGTGACGCTCCTCCAGGAAACCCGGGCTCAGAAGGTGGCCATGGAGGCGCGGCTTCAGGACCTGGAACACCGCGTGGAGTCGCTTGCCGACACCGTCCGGCGGGAGCAGCAGGAGAAGGAGCACTTAAAGACTTCCCTGCAGCGGCTGGAGGCGGAGCGGGAGGAAATCCGCTCGCGCGTGGATGCCCTTCTGGGAGAGGTGGCCAGGGCCGAGGCGACCCTGAGGGAGCGACACTGATGCCGGAGGAGGAGCACGTCTCCCAGGTAGAGATCTTTGGCGAGCGGTACACCCTGCGGGCCGCCGAGGACCCGGCCTACATCCGGCGGGTCGCCCAGTACGTGGACACGAAGCTGTATGAGGTGGCCAAGGGGGCCCCGGCGATGCCCGCGGTCCGGATGGCAGTGCTGACCTCCCTGAACATCGCCGATGAGCTGTTCAAGGTGGGAGAGGCCCGGGAGCGGGAAACGGCGGCCGCGCTCGCCAAGATCGCAGAGCTGAGCCAGTCCTTGGATCACGTGATCTCCGCCCGCGCCTGAGGGCGCGGCCGGAGGGAGGGCCGGACATCGGGGCCGGAGTACAGAGGTGCACGCGGAGAGGTACGGGAGAGTCACCCATCCCCTACCGTGTTCGTGATGGGCCAGTGTTCCTTGAGCCAACACACGAAGCCTGGGAGCCCTTTCCACGGCGCGGTGTGCAGGCCCGCCTCTCTGGAGCGGGAAGCCTAAAGCGCCGGCGGGGCGCCCCCCTCGGGAGACAGGTTCAAGCGAAGGCTCACACACGGCACAATGGTGGGGGATTTTTCTTTCCCGCCTCGCCCGCGCCTGCCCTAGCCTGTCCTCTGGTCCCCTGAGTCCTGACCCCCGGCCCCGTGCAGAGTAAAGCGGAACTCCGGCAGCGGATGCGGGCCGCGCGGCAAGCCCTGCTGCCGGCGGAACGGGCGGCTCGGAGTGCCCGGATCACGGAGCGCTTGCTCGCCCTCCCGGAGGTGCAGGGAGCGGAGCAGGTGCTGTTCTATGCCAGCCTGCCCGAGGAGGTGGACACCTGGCCTCTCCTTCGGGCCTGGCTCGCCCGGGGGCGTGTTCCCCTCCTCCCGGCCGTGGAGCGGCGAGGAGGCCGCTTGCGGGCCGCCCCGGTCTGGGATCTGGTTGGCGACCTGAAGCCGGGGGCGTTCGGGATCTTGCAGCCCGACCCGACCCGGACCGGCGCGGTGGAGTGGCGGACGATCCAGGTGGCAGTGCTTCCCGGCCTGGCCTTTGACCTGCACGGGCACCGCCTGGGGCGCGGGGCGGGATACTACGACCGGAGCCTCCCCGCCCTCGTGGGCGAGGCCCGGCGCATCGGGCTGGCCTTCGACTGCCAGGTGGTGGAGCGCCTGCCTACCGAGCCGCACGATGTCCCGGTGGATCGGATCGTGACGGAGGACCGGATCATCACCCCGCCTCGCCCCGGCGGTGCCTAGGCCGAGGGGCCGGATGGGACGGCCGCCGCCGGCACGGGACGCGGCGGCCCTGAGGGAGGTGAGACGCCTGTGGTCATGAATCTGACGCTGCTCTGGGTGGTACTGGGGGCGGCACTGGGGGCCGCCGCTGGCTACGCCCTGCGGGTGTACTTCAGCCGGAGGCGGATCGCCGAGGCCGAGGCCGAGGCCGCCCGGATCCTCCGGGAGGCCGAGCGGGAGGCGGAGAGCAGGCGGCGGGAGGCGGAGCTGGAGGCCAAGGACCGGATGCTCCAGGCGCGGACCGAGCTGGAGCGGGAGGCCCGGGACCAGCGGACCGAGTTGCAGAGCCTCGAACGGCGTCTCCTGCAGCGGGAAGAGTTGGTAGACCGACAGATCGAAAGCCTGGGCCGGCGGGACAAGGAGATGCAGGCGGTCCAGCAGTCCCTCCAGCAGCGCGAGGCGGCTGTCGTGGAGAGCGAGCAGCGCCTCAAGGCCATCCTGGACGAGCAGCGCCGGGCCCTGGAGCGGGTGGCCGGGA
>JAKEHP010000216.1 GCA_022614955.1 Candidatus Methylomirabilota bacterium | reverse complement strand
TGAGGGCCAAGTCCTCCTGCGAGTACTCCTCGGCCCAGCCGTTCTCGAGCGCGATGCCGAGCACGTTGGCCACGTCCACTAACTTGCCGGGCTCGCCGATGAGGGGGAGCACGTTCTTCCCGGCCGCCGCGAGCTTGGCCACCACGCCCACCACGTGGTCGGGCGCGGACTCCTCGATCTTGTAGCCTGGACGCCGGTCGCCCCGGTCGCGGGCGGAAAACTCCGCGAAGGTCCGGCGCGCGAGGCGGTATTTGCGGTCGTCGTCCACGCGCACGCCGCGCCAGTTGCGGCGCACGAAGTCGAAGCCCACCGCGTGCAGGGTCTTGGCGGTGGCGCAGGGGTTGTGCAGGCGCGTCACCAACTCCATGGCGATGCGCTTGTTGAAGGCGGCGAGGAGGACGCTGCGCTCGGGGGCGCGGTCGATGGCCTCCACGATGGTGTTGGTCTTGCCCGTGCCCGCCCGCGCGCGGACCACGAGGTTGCGCGCGGCGGCGGGGTCTCCGCCCTTGAACCACCGGAACACGTCCTCCTGCTGGGGCGACCACTCGCGGGCGTTCATCGGCGATACCTCGCGGCGTTGAGTACGGGGAAAATGCGGGCGGCCTCGTCCTCGGAGAGCTTCATGCCGTTCTCGATCACGGTCTCGGCCGTGAAGTAGGCGGGGGCAACGTAGGCGGCCCAATCGTCAACCGTGCCCTTGACGGCCACCACGCGCACCACGGTGGAAGGCTCCATGAGGGGAACCCAGGTCACGGTGCCCTTGACGGCCACCAGGCGCACTAGGGTGGAAGGCTCCGTGAGGGGAACCCAGCCGTTGATGTGAAGCTCCGACTTCTCGCCAGTCACCTCCAGCATGATCTTCCGGTGGTGGGTAATCATTACCGCACCTCCGTCTCGCAACCGCACCCGAGGCCGCACACGTTGTCGTGATCGGCGCGCCGCACGCGCCCTTTGAGTTGAGTGTCGCCGACCGCTACGGGGGTTGTCTTGCTCTGCTCTCTCATGGCTGCCTCCCTGGTGACCCCTGTCACTGACATTATGTCAGTACGGACACCATACCATGCGGTGGGGTGGGAGCGCAACTATTTCAGCCCCCCGAAAGTTGACAAATACCTCAACGATTCCGTATACTTGCAGTACACTCATTCCATGGCCAAATCAAGACGGAAGAAGGCGGCGGGGTGGTCCCGACCGAAAGCCCGGCCGAAGCCGAGGCGCGCGGCCAAGCCGAAGCCGCGCCGGACCAAGATCACCAAGCGGCGCCCCGCGCCCTCCCGCAGGACGCCGGTCACCAAGCCCGCCCAGCCCGAGCTACGTATCGAGGAGAAGGTGAGGTACAAGGACAAGCGCGGGCGCTTCGTGGCGCGCGGCACCAAGGGGGCGCGGCGGCACGTGTACCTCTACCAGCTAGGGAAGAAGGGGCAGGTGCTCCGCGTCATCGAGCAGGAGTCGCCGCACCTCATCGTCAAGACGGTGGTCCCGTCCAAGATCGGCGACTTCGAGGCCGAGGGCAAGTACCAGGGCCTCATCTTCAACGCTCTCATTGACTCCAGCGTGACGAGCGAGCTTAGGAAGGCCAAGCGGGTGGAGGTGCTCATCCGGTGGAAGGACGCGCGTGGCAAGGCCCAGCGCGAGAAGCTGGCCCTCGACCTGGGCGAGGTGCGCAAGAAGCGGCAGTTCCCGGCCGCCCTCGCGGGCCTCATCATCGAGGCCCTGCGCGACCGTGGCTACCGGACCAACTACACCATCGAGTTGTTCAAGGCGGCACGGCGGAAGGGCCTCAAGTACCCCATAACCTGGGAGGACTGGCGCAAGCTCGTGGTGGCCAGGGAGCTAGAGATCATCGTCACGCTCTACACGTAGGACCGTCCGGTGGACGGTCCTACGTTGGGGAGGCCAATGAGGAAGCGTAAGCCAATGAGGAAGCGCAGGCTGACCAAGGGGTGTAAGCCGAGCAAGATCATGTGGGTGGAGGGGGAGACTACCTTCGTGGTGAAGAAGCCGCGAATGGGCGCCGTTCTCTCCGGGTACCGCATCGCCGAGGCCCGTGACGTAGGCGAGCTTCCGCTGCTCGTGGAGTTGTGCGGCAGGATCATCGAGAACGGCATGCCTTGTTATGGGGTGCTGTACCGGCCCCAGCCCGGGCAGGTCTACTGTTACAAGTGTGGAGCCACGGCCACGAACGAGGACGAGAGGAAGCGACCCCGGCCGGTGGAGTACGTCCGGGTTGACAAAATGTCGGTGCTAGCTCCCCTGGGCACGAGACCTGCGCGGAGCAGGGTCACTCTCTAGCGTGAGGAGGACAGCATGAGCGAGGCCAACAACATGGAGAACGCGGGCAAGACGGACCCCCTGGGGAACCTGCTCGTGGCCTGCTGCCCGTACGAGTGCGCCATGACCCCGCCGCACCTCCACTCCCTGGTCCCGAGCCTGGGCCACGCCATGGTGTCGCGGTGGCTGGCGGAGCGCGGGGAAATGGGAGACTTGCTCCTCCGGGTCGTTAAGCCTGAGATGTGGCGGGAGCTAGCCGCGAGGATCGAGACGCTCCTGAGTGGTAAGCGGTGAGGGTCCCGGTGCTCGTCCAGCACTCGTGGGTCAAGTGCAGCCACTCGTGGACGGCTAACCTTTCGCTCTACCGGCGCGAGGTGTGCCCGGCGCAGGGCCAAGGGCGACAGGAGGAGAGCATGAGGGTGCACCTCATCACCATCGGGACGAGCATCGCCGACGACTTGGACGTGGCCACCATGCTGCGCGAGGACGGGCACGCGCTCGTGGGCGAGCCCGAGGGGGCCGAGGTGGTGGCGGTGTGGAAGCCCGGCCTCACCCCGCTCGTCGTGGTGGGCCCGCACGACTCGACGCATCGCACCTACAGCCTCCACGGGCTCCGGGTGCGGCTCAAGAACATCGAGGGCGGCCACTCGTGCTGAGGCGATGCCAGTCGCGCAAGGGTGGGCGCTGGCGGCCCCACGGGCGGCGCTCGTGCGGGTGCATCAGGCGGCAACTGCACGAGGAGCGCCACACGTGCGGCGACTGCTCGTGGGCCCCGGGGAGGCCGCCGCTCCGACCGAAGGCTCGGAAGCCCCGATGCTGGGGCGAGGCCGAGCGGGCGCTGCTGCGGGGGACGGTCGTGTGAGCGGCGAGCGGATGTTGGCCCTGGACACCGAGGACGACGGGCAGGGGGTGCCGTACATCATCAACTTCTTCGACGGGGAGAGGCACACCACCTTTGTGCGCGACGAGGCCCGGGGGGAGTCGCCCGACCGGCTCCGGCTGCGCGCGTGGAACTGGCTCTACGCCCAGGCCCCCAAGGGGAGCGGGGTCCGCCTGTACGTGTGGGCGTGCAACGCGGAGTACGACCTGATCAACGTGTTCGGCCGGTGGCTGGGGAAGATGGTCACGCTCCAGTACGTCAGCAGCGGGCTCCTCCGGGGCATGCTGCGGGACCGGCGCGTGACCTTCTTCGACACCCTCCGGCACTGGCCCATGAGCGTGGAGGCCATGGGCGACTTCCTCGGGTACCCGAAGATGGCCAAGGACTTCCGCTCCGTGGAGTACTGCCGCACCGACACCGAGATCGTTCACCGCTTCGCCTCGCAGATGATCGCCCGGTACACCGCCCTCGGCCTCGACGTGCGGGCCACCCTGCCCAGCATGGCCCTCCAACTGTTCGCCAAGAAGTTCTACCGCAGGGACTTCGTGATGCTCCCGCCTCCCCTCGTGGACTGGCTCCGGCAGGGCTACTACGGCGGGCGGGTGGAGGTGTACCGCTTCGGCAAGATCGAGGGGCCGGTGCACCACTACGACGTGAACAGCCTGTTCCCGAGCGTGATGGTGGAGGGCCGGTACCCGGACCCTGCCAGCTACACCACGACGACGCGGCCGGACTTCGACCGCGAGGGCATGGCCGACGTGGTGGTGCGCGTCCCCGAGAGCGAGTACCCGCCCCTGCCCGTGCGCGGGGCCAGCGACATACTCTACCCCTACGGGACGCTGGCCGGGGTGTGGTGCTACCCCGAGATACGCCGGGCCATCGAGGACGGCGCCGACATTTTGTCAGTGCGGCGGGCCGTGGAGTTCCGCCCCATGGCCACCCCCTTCCGCGAGTACGTGGAGTACTGCTACGCGCAGCGCAAGCGGGCCCGGCACGTCCTCGACGACGTGCTCTGGAAGCTCTACATGAACAGCCTGTACGGCAAGTTCGGCCAGAAGCCGGGCCTGGAGATGATCTACGACGACCGGAACATCACGCTGGAGACCAAGCCCAGCGCGGCGGCCAACGTAGTGTGGGCGGCCTACGTGACCTGCCTGGCCCGGGTCCGGCTCCTCGGCCACCTCCGCTCCACGAGCGCGTGCTATTACACGGACACCGACTCCCTGTTCACGCCGGACACCCTGCCCACCTCCGCGAAGCTGGGGGGCCTCAAGCAGGAGGGCGTGTACGAGAGCATGGAGGCGGTGGGCAACAAGATGTACGCGGTGACAGTGAGCGACGAATACCTGGCGGGCATGAAGCCAAGGGACCGCCGGGGCTTCGTGCGCGAGGGGGACCACCACACGCGCTACAAGGCCAAGGGCGTGAAGATGCAGGACACGGGGGCGGACGGGGTGACGCACCACGTGGCACGGGACTTCATCCGCACGGGGCGGGCCACCTTCCGCAAGCCCGCGAGGTTCCGCGAGTCGCGCCGGACGAGCGCGGTGGCCAACCGCTGGTACGAGGTGGAGAAGGTGCGGCAGGCCGTCTACACCAAGCGGCGGGTGGCGGCGGACGGGACCACGAGGCCGTGGAAGTACCAGGAGTACGTGGAGGTGCATGGTGGGTAAGGAATGGAAATGCCCGCGCGACGGGGCGGTGCTCGACCCCATGAACCGTTCGCGGAGCAACCCGGAGGGCTGGACGAGATTTTGGGCCGAGACCAAACTCGGGGGGCGCTGGCACTTCACGTACTGGTGCCGGGGCCCGGGGGGCGGGGACGCGCCCCACGAGGTGGTGGTCACCAAGCGCGGGGTCGGTGTGGTGGCCGCGTGCCCGAAGGTATCGGACAAGCCAAGCAACGGGCTGTCCCCGGCGCCGCCACCCGCCGAGCCACCGCGCCGGACGGTCATCGTCAAGCAGAGGAGGACGCCGTGAGAGCCAAACATGAGGGAGTCGCTGCCGTGAGCGATCACGAGGTGTATTCCTGCCCGGCCTGCTCCACCCCGGCCGCCCTCCCCGGCCACTGCCCGGAGTGCGCGAAGAAGCGGCGCTACGTCAAGCTCGTGCGGCACGACTCGCGCCTGCCGGTGCCGATGAGCATGGTGCGGGGGGCCGACGTGCCGAGACTCACCGTCCCCGGCCTCCCCGGCATCGAGGACGCCATGGCGGGAGGGTTCGTGCCGGGCACGGTGACCCTGCTCTACGGCGGGCCGGGGATCGGCAAGTCGCGGCTGGCCCTCCTGCTCTGCGACCGCGTGGGGCGGCTGACCCCGAGGCCGCCCGTATACGTCACCTCCGAGCAGATGCCGGGGCACATCAAGCTCACGGCGGCCCTCGTGGGTGTGGAGCGGTCCCCCATGCTCGTGTGCTACCAGACGCAGGTGGGGGCGGTGGGGGACGTGCTCTCGGAGAGCGAGGCGAGCTTCGCCGTGGTGGACAGCGTGCAGGGTATGACGGACAAGGACGCGGGGATCGTCCCCGTGGTGCGGGAGATCATCCGGGTAGCACGGCTCCTCCGGGTGGCCGTACTGTGCGTGAGCCATGCCACCAAGGACGACGACTACTCGGGCCCGCGCACCGTGGAGCACGACGTGGACGCCATGGTGGAGATGACGCGGCACCCCGACCGGGCCGACACTCTCCTCTGGACGGTGGAGCGGAAGTACAGGTTCGGGCCCATCGGCAGGCAGGCCGTCATCGTGCAGGACGGGGAAGGGAGGCTCCATGACTACCGGGCGCAGCAGTGACGGGCCGCAGGCGTGGGACGCGCGGACGGGGGAGCCCGTGGAGGTGGAGATCGTGGAGCCCCCGAAGCTTACCCCCGCCCAGCGCGAGGCCCGGCGCCTCGCGCGGCGGACGGAGCGTGGCCAGCACGCCCAGGCCATTCGCGTGCTCCGCGCCGCCAACCGGAAGATGCAGCGGGGCAGGCCCGAGGAGGGCGTGCGCGTGCTGCTGGAAGGCTTCGGGCAGATACTCGCGGACGCCGTGGTGCGCAGGCTAGCGGGAAGGGGATGATGCCTAGGCGGCGGTGGCACCGGGGTTCATCGCGGCGGGTGTGGTTTTGGAACATTGAGCCGTGGCTGTGGGGGCGCGAGCGACCGCTAGGCCCGGAGTATTGCTTTTGGCGTGAGGTGTACGTATGCCTTGCCAGACGCTTCGAGCGGGAGGAAAGGAACGGAGTGTCCGCTGGACCCTCCGTACTGACAAAATGTCAGTGACGACCGGCCTCGTCGTCGCCGCGTGCGCCCTGTTCTGCGAGAGCGACGTGCGGCGCCGGGTTATCCACAACTGGCAGGTGGCGGCCCTGACCGCCCTCTGCGCCTCGGGGTGGTACCTGGGGGCGCTGCCGTTCTCGTGGTGGGCCGTCGTCCTTGCCGGGCTCCTCGGACTACTCGCGGGGGTGCCGGGCGGTGACGTGAAGGGCCTCATGCTGCTGGGCGGCCTGCTGGGGCCCGACTGGTTCCTGGTCGTGTTCGGGAGCGGGGTGGCGGCGGCCGCCCTCGCCCTCGCCCTCCACCGGCTCCGCTGGCTGCCCTACCCTGGGGAGTGGCCGCTGTTCCCCTTCTTCGCGGTCCCGGCCTGTGCTATCGTGCTCGGTGGTAGTACTTGGCAGTACATACTCTCGGCAATACTTCGGTAAGGGGGCAGCGCATGCCAAAAGAGGGACGCACGACCAAGCGGACGGTGACCACCATCGTGCGCGGCGGAGAGGCGGGGGACCCCATCGCTGGGCGCGTGCGCCACATGTTCCGCGACGTGGCGCAGTTGATGCCGGACGGGTACATCAAGCGGCTCCATGAGGAGGGGGCCGACATAGAATTGAAGCTGCACGTGTTCAAGAAGATCGGGCCGAGCGGCATGACTAAGGTCGGCGAGTACCCGCCGAGCGAGTTGGACCCGGAGACGGTCGAGGAGCAGATCGTACGCACGTGGGGGCACGGTCTCTACCAATTCCGACTATCCTACAACGGCAAGTCGTACCCCCCCTCATCGCTACCTTTCCGCATCGGCGAGACGGACGAGGTAGAGAAGCTGCCGACCGACAGCGCGGACGGCACCGACTCGGCCATCGCGCTCGTCAACAAGCGCCTTGGGCAGCTAGCGGTGGCGAAGAACCTTAAGGAAATGGTGGAGGGCACCGAGGAGGGCGGTGGAGACATGAAAACGGAGCAGCTTACCCAATTACTGGCGGCCCTCAAGCCCGACAACAGCGCCCTCGTGACCATGCTCGACGCCGCCAACCGCCGCGCGGAGGCGGCCGAGCAGCGGAACCACGAGTTGACCATGAAGATGGTGGAGCAACGCGGCACGGCGAGCCTGGGGGCCATGCCTGTAGTGGCCGAGCTTCTCAAGACGGTGAAGCCCGAGGTGTGGCAGACCCTCCTCTCGCCGGGGGAGCAGGGGACGGATTGGCTGGGAGCCATCCGCGACGTGGTGCGGGAGGTGGGCCCGGGCGTCCGCATGATGCTGGAAAACTACGTGGCGAGGGCGGGCCTCCCGGCCCTGCCGCCCGCGCCGCGCGCGGCGGGGGGCCGCGCGACCGCCGCCAACGGCCCGATCCCCACGGCCACGCCCACGGGAGGGACCACCATGCCCATGGACCTGAACGAGGAGCAGCAGATGAGCAAGGGGCTCCTGCTGGAGTTCCTCAAGCAGAACGACATGGCCAATACCTTCGCGGTGCTGGCGGCCTTCCCGGGCTTCGCGCCAGGACCGCAGGGGCCGATGCCGCTCGGGGACTTCATCCTGTCGAGGATCGACCCCGCCGCCAACCCCCGGGTCTACCTGCCGCAGCTAGCCATGCTGTTCCCCGAGACGCGGCAGATGCAGGCGCAGGCGGTGGCCTTCATCGAGTACGCCCAGAAGAAGATCATGGCCGACGAGGAGGCCATGCTGCGCGAGCAGCGGCACGGAGCCGGGGGCGACCCTGAGCCCACGAGGGAGGGGACATGACGACGCGGAGCAAGTTCCTCAAGGAGCGGGTCGTACAGGCGAAGCTGGGCGTCCTCACCGCCGCGTGGGCCGAGGTGGCCGTGCTCCTGCACAACAACCGGCCCCACGACGCCCTCACCCTCGTGGACGAGGTGATGCCCGGCGTGGACGAGGCGGGAGACCGGCTCACGGCCACGCAGTACCCTCCGTGCCTGGCGTGCACTCCGCCCGGGAGCGCGGAGGTGCTGCATCCCACGGAGCCGCAGCGGAAGCTCGTGTGCTACCTCGATTCCGGCGACGTGGCCGGGAAGCTGCACTGCCCGGGCAACAACTACGGACGCATGCACCCCGTACAGTTGAGGGAGTACATCATGGCCCTCATCGCGGCTCGGGAGCCGAGGGCGGTACCGGAGGGGCTCCACCAGCACGAGCACGTGATCGACACCGAGGGCCGGAGCGTGCACGTCGAGCCGACCCCGACCCCGACCCCGCCCCCGGAGACTTGATGCTGCCGGGGGCCCGGGAGCGCTTCGTTCCCATCCCCGAGGGGGAGGCGGGCAAGCTCGCCACCCTCCGGCACATGGCCGGGCTCATCTGCGCCCCGGACCCCCTGGTGGACGCCGTGACTGACAAAATGTCAGTGGCGGGGGCGGGGTGGGGCCCCCTTCGCCTCGCCGAGGGGACCTTCGAGTGGGTGCGGGGCCACATGCTCTACATGCCGGACTACAATAACGGCGTGGTCATCGAGGAAATCCGCACCCCGGGCTACCTCCTCCACGAGATCGGGGTCCTCGGCCGGGCCATCGGCGACTGCGATGACTACGTGGTGCTGCTGGGGGCCCTCTACAAGCGGCTGAGCTTCGGAGTGACCCTGGTGGCGGTGTCCACGGTCCGCCTGGACCACGTGTACCTCGTCGTCCACACCGGGGAGGGGAGCGCGGCGGCCGACGGGATCACGGACTTCCCCTTCGGGTGGGAGGTGCCGGAGGGCGAGGTGAGCGACCGGGTGGAGTACCCGGTGTGAGGAGGCGGAAGATCGTCGGCGTCACCATCGTCGGGTCCTCGGCCAAGCACGCGCGACGCCCTGGGTTGGCTGTGCTTCTACTGCTCGAAGCCTCTGCGCAGGTGCCGCAAGGAGCGCCCGTGCTGCGCGAGGTGTAGGGGCAAGAGGTTCCACTAATTTTCGACGTGACCGCTCGCCAGGCGGTCTCGTATAGTAGCGGCACGGGAGGGGAGACGATGGAGCCAGCGTACGCGACCTACGACCCGGGGCTGCTCTACGTGAACGACGCGGGGCTGGCCATGCCCTTGGACCCCAACACCGCGCAGTACACGCCGCTCGACTTCGCCATTCCGTCCAGTGTCGGCGACTTCATCACCAACACCATCCGGTCGGTGACGGCCCAGCTTCCCGGGATCATCGGCGGGGAGTCGGGCGTGGCGAGCGCGCCGGTCCCCGCCGCCCCGTCGCCGGTGCCGCCGCTCGTGCCGCTCCTCCTTGTCGGGGGGTTGGTTTACCTGCTGCTCCGCAGGGGTTGAACGTGCGGGAAGGCGCACGGTCAATACCGACAAAATGTCAGTCTCCCCACTGGAGGGCCTGATGGCCGGTCTCGACCTTCGCCCGCGCCTCGTCCTGCACACGGCGGCGGGCGCCGTGGTCGTGCTCGTGGACCCCACCACCGCCCTCTCGGGCACGGCCACCTTCCCGGGGCTGGGGGCGGTGCCCTACGACGTGGTGCCGGACTTCCCGGTGGCGCAGGTCGTCCTCCACGTGCCCGTCTACGGCGACGTGGCATTACCGATAGACTTGACCGCCCTCGGAGGGCCCGCCGGACCCTCCGAGGTGGACCTGCCCGTACTGGGGCGCACGCCGTACGAGGTGGTGCTGGGCCCGCCCGCCATCCCGCCCGAGCAGATGGCCACGGCGGGCAGCGCCTTCGAGGCCCTCGCGGGCGGGAGCGCGGGGCTCGTCGCGGGGGCGGTGATCCTCGGGCTCCTCGCGTGGAAGTGGGGGCGGAAGTGATGGCGAAGCTCTCCGTTGACGAGAGGAACCGCCGTGCCTCGCAGCGTCAACTCGCCGCGCTGCGCACCGCCAAGCGGGACGTGCTCTACCTGTCGGGCGACGGCAAGCTCGTCACCACGTGGACGGGCGACGTGGCGGGGCGCGTGACGCACCTACTCAAGCGGTCCTCGCCCATCGGCCGCTACTTCTACAACCTGCGCTTCACCGACATATACGGCAACCACTGGACGGGAACCTCGCCTGGCCCCAACATGTACGTCCGCGCGCGGCGCATGGGGTTCAAGGCCAACCCCAGGCAGAGCCTCCGCGACTTCATCCGCCAGCATCGGGCCGAGATAGATACCGCGATACGCCGGGCCGTGCCGAACGCCCGGATAGACGACGAGGAGCGGCGGCTGTGGGTCCTCAATGATGAGGGGCTCTACATGTGGGCCCGCTCGGAGGGGGCGAGAATCTAATGGAAGGCATCAACCCGCTCACCATCGCCTTCGACCCGGCCCTGCCGTACTCCGACCGCATGCCCGCGCTCAACCGGGGCTGCCCCGAGGGGTACTTCGCCCAACTCGTGGACCCCCACGCGGGGGGCGACGCGGCGGCGGTGCCGCCCATCCCCGGCGTGACGACCCAGACCAACTACATCGTGTGCCGCCTCATTCCCGACTCCCTCCTCGACGGGCGCTCGGACGACACCACGGTGTGGACGGGGGACTGGACGGGTATGATCACCCTCGGCGAGCAGCGCGCCGCCGACCTGGAGGCGCTCCGGCAGGAGAGCGGGACCACGTGGGCGACCACGTACGAGAACTTCAAGGAGGCGGCCAAGGCTACCATCCCCCAGGCCGGTCTCGGCGTCGCGGGCGTGCTGCTCGTGGTGGGGGCGCTGCTGGCCGCCCCGTCCATCATCGCCTCACTGAGGAGGGGCTAACGTGGCCAAGCGCAGGCGGCGCCGTAACCCGGGCATCCCCGAGGAGGTGTGGTCGGCGGCCGGATGGTTCTCCGGCTCCGAGCCGTTCATGGCCATGATTTTCGACCCCGCCCGGTTCACCAAAGAGCGGGCGGGCAAGAAGTTCCTCGCGCACCTCAACCGCGAGGCCAGGGACATGTGGCGGGGCGGTGACTACGGCGTGACGCTGCGCGAGTTCATGGACGACCTGGCGTGGTCCGGCGTGCACATGATGCGACTCAACGACGCCCTGAGCCCGATACCCAGCGAGCGCGCGGAGGCCCTGGACGACCTACAGCGGCTCGGTTACGCTTACCCGGGGACAGCCTACTAGCATGCACGGCGACGGCTGCCTCTGTGGGGATTGCCAGCGTGGCCTGGGAGGGGGACCGCTCGCGGGCTTCAACTTTGAGTGGCCCACCACGTGGACGCTGGGGGACCTGTCCACCCTGGGGCTCGTGGTGCTGGCGGGCATCGCTGTCTACAAGGAATTCTTCGCCAAGGGGAGGCGCTAGGCATGGCGGGCGACCATAACGGGAAGGTCCCCACTGACAAAATGTCGGAGGTGGTGGGGCAGATGGAGCGGGAGCACGGCCCCGTCCTCATCGGGCTGTGGGTGCACGCGGACGGGACCATCCGGTGGCGCACCCCCAAGACGGGCGACCCGCAGACTGACGAGATTCTGGCGCGGGGGTGGCTCGACAAACTCCGCGAGGTGGTGCTGGCCACGCCCCCAAAGTCGCCGCTGGCCCTGTGAAAAAGAAAACGATCCCTGGCGAGGCGCTGGAGATACGGTACCGGCGCGGGGGGGCGCAAGCGGGCAAGTATTTCCACCCCTTCGGGCCGGGCGTGAAGATGTACGCTAACGCGGACGGCTCGGTCACCCTGCGGGGGCAGAGGCGGATACACGCGGAGGACTCGGAGCCGGGATTCTGGGAGCGGTACGGTCATCGTGGTGGAAGGAGCACGATGGCGAATCCTTGGGGGACCAATATGACTAGGCTGATGCAGTACCTTCTCGTGGGCGGCGCCGTCTACTTCCTGCTCCTCCGACCGCGCAGCGCCTTCGCCCTGCCCACCACCGGGCTGCCCGGCCAGGGGCAGGGGCAGGAACCCATCCGCTACTGGTTCGACCCCACCACCAGCACGGTGGTGGAGGCGTGGGGCGTGGAAGCGCCCGGGCCGACCTTCCGGCCCGCCAGCACGTACGAGGTGGAAGCGTTCGGGGTGGCGGTGGGCGGGGGCATGTGATGCAGGCCAGGCGCCGGGTCACGTGCCCCGAGTGCGGCAGCAAGCTCTCGGTGGAGGACGTGGCCCCGGGGCAGGTCAAGGTGGTGACCCGGGAGCGCCTGCCCGAGGAGTGCTGCCAGCGGGCGGCCACGAGCGGCAGCACGCTCACCGGCGTCTTCGTGGTGGAGCCACGCAAGTGAAACGCGGACCATCCGTGTCCCCACAGGAGGGCTTGGATATGAGGCGGCGACGGCGCAACCCGGCGACCTGGGCCCACGGCGCGATGCGGTACGGCCACCGGGTCAACCCGGGGCGGGGGGGAGTCGGGGTGGGGACCCTCGCCCTCCTCGGGGGCGCGGCCTTCGTCCTCCTCACCCCGCAGGGGAAGGCTATGCTGTCCAGCCTCCGCCTCGGGGGCGGGCCCGCCCCTCTCCCCTCCGGCTACACCACGGTGGGCAGCAACCTTTACCGGGGACCGGACGGTGCGCTCTACGCCCGCAACCCGTACACGGGGGCCATGGTGCGGGCCCCGGCGGGGACGGTGCCTACGAGCGGGAGCGACCTGCTCGCCAAGGCCCAGGCTCTCGGGGTGTCGCTCATCCCCACGGTGGGGGCAAAGGTGGCCGATTGGCTGGGCGGGTTGTTCTCCTCGCAGCAGTCGGCCACCACCGTGCTGGGAGAGGCGGGGAGCGTGGCCACGGGCGTGTACATTGACCCCGGGCCCTCCCCCTTCCCCGCCCTGCCCCCCATCGACTACAGCCTCCCCGAGCTTCCCTACCAGGACTACGCGGGGATGCTCGACTATTCCATGCCGCTGGACGTAGTGGACTACTCGCTGCCTGACGTGCCCCTCGACTACTCGGTGCCGCTCGACGCCGCTTCCTACTTCTACCCCCAGGTGGACTACTCGATACCCGACGTGGGCGGGGAGTGGGCGGGCTTCTTCGGATTGGGGCTGGAGGAGCGGCGCGGGCCGCGCTACCTGCGGCGGCCCGCGAGCAGGCTCTAGGAGACATGAACGCGCTTGGCCTCCTCCTCCTCGGGGGGGCGGTGTACGCCCTCACCCGGCCGGGCGGGACCCTCACGGCCACCCGGGTACCAGGCTCCGGCCTCCCGGCCCTCCCGCCCCTGGGGGCCCCGGCCACTGACAAAATGTCAGTCCTGCCCGAGAGCTTCACCCTCCCGGCCGGGCTGGTACCCCTCGCCCCCCTCACGCGCCCCGCCGCCCCGACCCACCCCCCATCC
>JAKEHP010000215.1 GCA_022614955.1 Candidatus Methylomirabilota bacterium | reverse complement strand
GTTCGATCGGCTCCTCCTGACGATAGGGAAATGGAGTCTCCTGGCCACCTTCGTCTCCGCCCTCCTCTGGCTCGGCCTCCAGGCGGCCCTCGCGAGCGGCCAGCCGCTCACTCAGGCGCTGAACCTCGACACGTTGAGCGGCCTGTTGAGCGGCACGCAGTTCGGGCGTGTCTGGGAGATCCGCATCGCGCTCGTCGCGCTCCTGGCCGGGTTCCTCTTCTTTCGGGATCGCGAGCATGACGTCAGGGACTGGAACGCGCTCCGCCTTGAGGGCGTGCTGCTGGCGGGCGGGCTCATGGCTGCGCTGGCCTGGGCCGGGCACCCCGCGGCCACGGAGGGTCCGGCGCGCTCCATCCACCTGCTGGCCGACACGGTGCACATGCTGGCGGCAGGGGTTTGGCTGGGAGGACTCTGTCCCCTCGCCGTCCTCCTCCGGTGGGCGCACCGCTCGCCGGATGCGTCCTGGATCGCCGTCGCCCGAGAGGCGACCCGCCGGTTCTCGCTTCTGGGGCTCGTCAGCGTCTCCACGCTCACTCTCACCGGGGTCGTGAACGGGTGGATCCTGGTCGGCAGCATCCCCCCGCTCGTCGGCACCCCCTACGGACGCCTGCTGCTCCTAAAGCTGGTCCTCCTCCTCCCTCTCGTCGGATTCGCCGCCACGAACGTCTTGCGGTTGAAGCCCGCCCTGCTCGCTACGGCGGCTCAGAAGTCCCCCGGCGGGGCGCAAGCCGTCCTTAGCCGGCTGACCCGAAACGTGATCGCCGAGGCCTCCCTCGGGGCTGCGATCCTCCTGATCGTTGGCGGACTGGGGATTACACCCCCCGCCATTCACGATCAGCCCTCCTGGCCGTTCCCCTTCCGGGTGAGCTGGCAGGCTACCCAGGACCTTCCCGGAGTTCGGGGTGGGGTCATTGCGGGGGGCGCGGGCGTGCTGCTTGGCATCGGCGTGCTCGCGTACGGTCTTCGCAAGCGGCGGCAGTACCCGTGGGTCATCGGCCTCGGGTCGGCCCTCGTACTCTGCTTCCTCGCGATCCCCCTTTACTACCTCTCGGTGGACGCCTATCCCACGACGTACCTTCGGACGCCCGTTCCCTATCAGGCGATCTCCATCGCGAGCGGCGCCCGTCTCTACCAGCAGCACTGCGCGGTCTGTCACGGCGAGGCCGGATACGGGGACGGCCCGGCCATCCGGGGACGGGCCTCCGCCCGGGCGGACCTGACCGCTCCGCACACCGCCCTCCACACC
>JAKEHP010000214.1 GCA_022614955.1 Candidatus Methylomirabilota bacterium | reverse complement strand
GCGACGCTGGCCACCCTGCCGCAGCAGCGGGTGGAAGATGTCCTGTGGTCCTTCCGGGACCGGATCTTGGACCTGAAGAAGGACCCCCGGTTCCAGTACATCCTGGTCTTCAAGAACCAGGGGGAGGCCGCCGGCGCCTCCCTGGAGCATCCCCACTGCCAGCTCATCGCCACCCCCATCGTCCCGAAGCGGGTCCGGGAGGAGGTGGACGGAGCGCGGGAGTACTACCGGTACAAGGAGCGCTGCGTGTACTGTGACATGGTCCGCCAGGAGAGCCAGCAGCGGACGCGTCTCATCACCGAGAACGAGCACTTCGTGGCCCTCGCCCCCTTCGCTTCCCGCTTCCCGTTCGAGACCTGGCTCCTGCCCAAGAGCCACGACCCCCGCTTCGAGGACACGCAGAAGGAGGAGTACGTCAGCCTGGCCAAGGTGCTGCGGGAGACCCTCCGACGCATGGACCGGGTCCTCGCCAACCCCCCGTACAACTTCATCCTCCACAACTCCCCCCTGCGGGAGGGCGACCACCTGCACTACCACTGGCACATCGAGATCATGCCCAAGCTGACCCGCGTCGCCGGCTTCGAGTGGGGATCCGGGTTCTACATCAACCCCACGCCCCCGGAGGAGGCGGCCACGTACCTGCGGCAGGCCGAGCCCTAGCCGCCTCGTCCGCTCCCGAGCCATTCTGCTCGCCCCGTCCGCCGCGGCCCCGGGTTTGCCGCCCCCAAAGGAGAGCCCATCGGAAACTCGACCCGCAGCGCCTCCCCGCTGCCGACCCTCTGGGTCCCCCACCCACCCGCCCCGCGGCGCTCGGGGCGGCTCTGGAGGGGGCGGCGACCCGGCTCCGCGAGATCTGCCCGGCTGATGAATTCGGGGGCAGGGCGGCAGGCCCGTGCCGCTTCCGTGGGCAGGCGACCGACCCGGCCCGGCCGGCCCGGGCCGGGCAGAGCGCAAGGTCACGCGCCTTTAGCGCGGGGCGGGCTCGCCCGGCCGGCCCTCGGGCCTTGGCATAGCCGTTGCTTTGCCGGAAAGGGGGAGCGATGAAAAAGATCGAGGCCATCATCAAGCCCTTCAAGCTGGACGAGGTCAAGGAGGCGCTCAGCGCCATCGAGCTCATTGGCATGACGGTGAGCGAGGTCCGGGGGTTCGGGCGGCAGAAGGGGCACACGGAGCTCTACCGGGGGGCGGAGTACACCATTGACTTTCTCCCCAAGGTGAAGGTCGAGATCGTGGTCCGAGACACGCAGGTGGACGCGGTGGTGGACGCAATCGCCCGGGCGGCCCGGACCGGGAGCATCGGGGACGGGAAGATCTTCGTCCTCCCCACGGAGGAGGCACTGCGGATTCGGACCGGAGAGCGGGGCGAGGCGGCCCTCTAGAAGGGGCACCGGGGAGCGGAGGAGGGGATGAAGAAGATCGAGGCCATCATCAAGCCCTTCAAGGTGGACGAGGTGAAGACCGCCCTGGCGGAGATCGGGATCCAGGGGCTCACCATCAGCGAGGTAAAGGGGTTTGGGCGGCAGAAGGGGCACACGGAGCTCTACCGGGGAGCGGAGTACACCATTGACTTCCTCCCCAAGGTGAAGGTGGAGATCGTGGTCCCGGATGCGAAGTGCGACCAGGTGGTGGATACCATCCAGGCTGCCGCCAAGACGGGGCGGATCGGGGACGGCAAGATCTTCATCCTCCGCTGTGAGGAGGCGATCCGGATCCGGACCGGGGAGCGGGGCGAGGCGGCGATCTAGGGGCGCGGGGGGCGCGGGGCGGGCCCACGGGAATCCAAGGAGGCTGAGGGATGACACCGAAGGATGTCATCAAGCTGGCGAAGGAGAAAGGGGCGAAGATCGTTGATCTCCGGTTCATCGACATGCCCGGGCTCTGGCAGCACTTCTCACTCTCAGCAGGGGAGCTCAACGAGGGGCTCTTCGCGGAGGGCATCGGGTTCGACGGCTCCTCGATCCGGGGCTTCCAGCACATCCACGAATCCGACATGCTCCTGGTGCCCGACCCGGCGACCGCTGTTCTGGATCCTTGTCTGTCGGTCCCGACCCTCGTTCTCACCTGTAACGTCAAGGATCCGGTGACGGGCGAGTCCTACAGCCGGGACGCCCGCTACGTCGCCCAGAAGGCCGAGGCCTATCTCAAGCAGACGAAGATCGGCGACACCTCCTACTTTGGGCCCGAGCTCGAGTTCTTCATCTTCGATGAGATCCGGTTTGACCAGAGTTACAACTACGGGTTCTACCATATCGACTCCGAAGAGGGTTTCTGGAACTCCGGCAAGGAGGGGACCCCGGAGCGGCCGAATCTGGGCTACAAGCCCCGGTACAAGCAGGGGTACTTCCCGGTGCCCCCCATGGACAAGCAGCAGGACCTCCGGAGTGAGATCGTGCTGGCCCTGGAGAGCGTGGGGGTGAAGTGCGAGGTCCACCATCACGAGGTGGGGACCGCGGGGCAGGCAGAGATTGACATGCGCTTTACCACCATGACCAAGATGGCGGATAGTGTCATGTGGTACAAGTACTGTGTCAAGAACGTGGCGAAGAAGTGGGGCAAGACGGCGACCTTCATGCCCAAGCCGCTCTTTATGGACAACGGCTCGGGCATGCACGTCCACCAGAGCGTCTGGAAGGAAGGGAAGAATCTCTTCTTCGAACGCGGCGGCTACGCCGATCTCTCCAAGACCGCCCTTTATTACATCGGCGGGCTCCTCAAGCACGCCGAGGCGCTGTGCGCGCTGGTTGCCCCAACGACCAACAGCTACCGACGGCTGGTGCCGGGCTACGAGGCGCCGATCAACCTGGTCTACAGCCAGCGGAACCGGAGTGCCTGCGCCCGGATCCCGGTCTACAGCAAAAGTGAGAAGGCCAAGCGGGTCGAGTTCCGGACGCCGGATAACTCCTGCAACCCGTACCTCTGCTTCGCCGCGATGCTGATGGCGGGCCTGGACGGGATTCAGAACAAGATTGATCCGGGGAAGCCGATTGACAAGGACCTGTACGAGCTGGAGCCGGAGGAAGCAGCCAAGGTGAAGCAGCTCCCGGGGAGCCTGGATCGGGTCCTGGACG
>JAKEHP010000213.1 GCA_022614955.1 Candidatus Methylomirabilota bacterium | reverse complement strand
GCCCACTCCTCGCGCCACAATCCGTTCAGCAACTCCCGCAACCGGCCGCCCGCCTCTGCGGCCGTGGGCACCGCCCCCAGGCACGCCAGCGTTTCCTCTACGGTCAGCAGGGTTCGCCATGTGATCAGCTCCCGCGTCAGGTCCCGGAACACCTTCGCCCCCGACCCCTCGGTCACCGGTCGGTCCCCCGCCGCCGACACGTAGCCGCGCAGCGCCTGAGTCAGGTTGTACAAGACCAGGCAGAACGACAACTGGAACACGGTCGCCGCGGCCGTTCCGCCGATCAACCGGGCCAAGCCGAACACCGCGGTGCTTTGTTGGAACACCCCTGCGAGGCCCCACCGCCGGCGGTACCCCCCCAGCAGCGCCACGGCCGGGTAGCCAGCGGGGTCCACCAGGTCGGTCCCCACCACCAGGTGTTCCTTCCCCACATCCAGGACGAGGCGGCGCACGGAGCGCCGGTGCGGGTTCTGCGTACCGCCCAGCCACCCCCACTCCTGGTGGTAACTGCGCCCGTCCGGGTCCGTCCCGGTCCGCACGCGGCGGCCGGTGTCCCGGCTGAAGCAGACCTGGCCGTGGTGCCGAACCAGGAACCGGTCCGTTCCCGCGGCCAACCGGGCCAACACCGCGGGGAAACCGAACTGCCGGTCCGCGACCCACAGGAGCGGGGCCGCGACTTGATCCCGAAGGACGGCAACCAAGTCCGGGACGAAGGCGATGTCGTTGGCCTCGCCGTCCGGGCCGGCGTGCCTGCCCAGGACCACGCCGCTGTCCATCGCCTGGGCCACCAGGGCTCGGCCGCCGAGTACCCCGCCCCGGAGCCCGCGCCGCGGCCCCAGCCGCTTGGCCACGTGCTTGACGGCCTTGCCCTCCAGGGTGCTAACCGGCCAGCCCGCGCGGCACCCCGGCAGTTCCTCGCGTCGGGGGTCTGGGAAGACCGCTGGGAGACGTTGGGTGCAGCCGGCCCAGAACGCCCTGCTCAACGGCAGCGGCAGCCGGCCGAGTTGGCGCTACGCGGCCTGGATCGTGGTCGGCAGCTCGCCGGTCCCCCGCGCCTGGGTGAAGCGCTGGTGGGCGCTGGGCGCGGCGCCGGCGAGGACATCGTGGACCAAGCGGACCAAGTCCGGAAAGCGAAGGTCCTTGGCGTAGCACCGCCCTCGGTGTTGGTCGAACAACTCCTCCAGGAAGGCGTCGTCGGCCCTCCACGGCCAAGTGGTCAGGACGGCTTGCGCCAACGGCAAGCGGGTGAGGACGTCCCGGGTCAGGATCTTCATGAGCAACTCCTTGCTTGGGCTGCCGACAGGCGCTCCGGCCGACAGGCGCTCCGGCCGACAGTGGACCCGGAGTATGATACCGAGCAAGGAGTTACAATGCGGCAAAGACGTTTAAATCACTGGGCGTCAGCCCCTGGAACGAGGCAGCGTCCGGATCTCCTCAGCCCCGGAGGGGCGGCAGGAGGTTACTGCCGCCCCTCCGGGGCTGACTGGGTGGGGAGGCCCTTGCTCCAGGGGCTGACGCCCCTGGCTAACAACGGCCGCCCCTCCGGGGCTCAGCACATACCACGCTCTG
>JAKEHP010000212.1 GCA_022614955.1 Candidatus Methylomirabilota bacterium | reverse complement strand
TATTCGGCCCTCTTGGCACCGGGTCAGCAGGCTACACTTCGGGAGGCCTTCGCTTCTCTTGCGGCGGCGGGGCTCTGGTGCTGGTTCTATTCTCTGTGGGACGAACCAACTGTTGAATTTCGGCCACAGCGGCCGGCCTAACCGGCTTGGAGCCGACGGCTGAAGGGCAGCCGCGGCTCAACCCGCATCGTTAGCCCGAATAATTCAGTGCGCCACGAAAGCGCAGAGGACCAACGGATGAAAGATCCGCCCGAGTAATAGTCGGCTCGTCTCGGTAGCTACCTGGGCGGTGGATGCGGGTAACGGCATTCGCCGAAGCCCCGGGGACAACGTCCACCCTGGGTGGGCCAGCAACTCCGCGGGCCGTAACGTGAGTGAATCCCGAGCAGGCCTCGAAAGTGAAGTCGTGGACGCCGACCCGCCTGAGTAACGGGGAAGGCCGAAGCGCGACGGGGAAGCAGCCGACACGTGCACCCGTCGCGGTCCACCGGGGTAGTGGGAACGGCACGCGGGGAAGGTCCTTTGCGAAACGTGGGAGCCCCGGACGGGCGAGGGGTTGCGACCCTCGACGCCGCGTGAGGCGGTGGCCCGGACGGGAGTCGGAGAGGCCCACAGTACCACGGAAGCCGGGTAATGCCGGTGGAGGGAAGGGGCCTCGCTTCTGGTCGCTTCCGAAGAGGCCAAGGAGGGGGAGATTGGCGTGAGCCTGGAGACTCCCGAAGTCATCCGGCGGCTGCAGAGGAAGCTCTACATCAAGGCGAAGGAGGAGCCCGGGTACCGCTTCTACCTGCTCTACGACAAGGTGTACCGAGAGGACATCCTGGCCCACGCTTACCGGTTGGCCCGCCACAACGCGGGGGCACCGGGTGTGGACGGGAGGACCTTCGAGGACATCGAGGCGGAGGGACGGGAAGGGTGGCTCGCCGGGCTGCGGGAGGAACTGCACGGCAAGGCGTACAAGCCGGACCCGGTCCGCCGGGTCCTGATACCCAAGCCGGGCGGCGGCGAGCGGCCACTCGGAATCCCGACGATACGGGACCGGGTGGTGCAGACCGCCGCCAAGCTGGTGCTGGAACCAATCTTTGAGGCGGACTTCGAGGCCAGCGCCTATGGCTACCGGCCGGGGCGGAGGGCCCAGGATGCGGTTCGGGAAGTGCATCGCTCTCTGTGCGAGGGATACACGGAGGTGGTCGACGCCGACCTGTCGAAGTACTTCGACACCATCCCGCACTCTGAGCTGATGCAGTCGGTGGCCCGCCGCGTGGCGGACCGCTGGATGCTGAAGCTCATCAAGGCGTGGTTGAAAGCGCCTGTCGAGGAACGGGATGAGCGGGGCTGCCGGCGCATGACGGGCGGCAAGGGGAGCACGCGGGGCACGCCGCAAGGCGGGGTCCTCAGCCCCCTGCTTGCCAATATCTACATGCATCGGTTCCTCCGGGCTTGGCGCTTGAGGGGGAAGGGCGCGCAGTATGGCGCCCGCATCGTCAACTACGCCGACGACTTCGTCATCCTC
>JAKEHP010000004.1 GCA_022614955.1 Candidatus Methylomirabilota bacterium | reverse complement strand
CGGCTGGATGCCGAGTGTCTCTTGGCATCCCTCCTCGGCAGGGATCGCCTCCACCTGTATGCGGCCGCTGAAGAACGGATGCCTCCTCCGGTGTTCGAGGTTTACCGGGCCCTCCTCGGCCGGCGGCGGGTCCGTGAGCCGCTCGCCTATCTCACCGGGACGAAGGAGTTCTGGTCCCTCTCTTTCGGGGTGACTCCTGATGTCCTGATCCCGCGGCCCGAGACCGAGACGCTGGTCGAGATGGCGCTGGCGCGACTCAACGAATTACAGGCGCCGGTCATTGCGGACATCGGCACCGGCTCCGGAGCAATCGCCGTGGCGCTGGCGACGGCGCTCCCCCACAGTCGGCTCTATGCGACGGAGATTTCCAGCCGGGCCCTGGACGTCGCCCGAGCAAATGCCGCGAGGCACGGGGTCCTCGAAAGGATTACGTTCCTCCACGGCGATCTGGTGGAGCCGCTCTTTTGCCCGGGCGTTGGCCTTCAATGCGACCTCATGGTCAGCAACCCTCCCTACGTTGCGACGGAGGAATTGGCGGGCCTGCCACCCGAGGTGCGCTATGAGCCTCTGGAGGCCCTGGATGGGGGGCCGGATGGCCTCGACGTTCATCGGCGGCTCATCAGTGGGGCCTCGACGCTGCTGAAGCCAGGGGGATGGTTGGCCCTGGAGATGACACCGGGACAGGGAGTTGCGCTCAGCAGACTTCTGCGGGAGCAGGGCGTCTTCGGCGACATCGAGGTGACCCCGGATTTGAGCGGCCGCGAGCGGGTGATCGTCGCTCGCTGCACGGGTCCTGGGTTGGTACGGTCAGGGGTGCGGTTCGGTCTCAGTGAGGAGGCCGGCCGCACGCAGGGGGGATAAGGTGGGCCGGTTGGTGATCCACGGGGGAAGGCCTCTCCGCGGCACCGTGACGGTGAGTGGGGCGAAGAATGCCGCGCTTCCCGCCATGGCGGCCGTTCTCCTCACCCCTCAGGAGCTCATCCTGGAAAATGTCCCCTCCCTTGGGGATGTGGCGACGATCAGGAGGCTTCT
>JAKEHP010000211.1 GCA_022614955.1 Candidatus Methylomirabilota bacterium | reverse complement strand
GTTCAGATCTCGCCCGCGGTCGGCGCCGCGGTGGCCGACTTGGTCACGACCGGGGAGACGAGTGTGATGCCGGACTGGGCGCGTTACCGCCTCGCACGCTTCGTTCCGGGGGGCGGGGTCGGCTCCTCGTTCTGAGGGAGCGCAGGACCACGGCCAGCCCGCGCGCCCCGCGTTCCCGCTCGACAGTGACCCTCGATCGGCCTATGCTGCCTCCAGAAAACGCGGCAGCCGCCGCGGGAGGAGGGACCATGCTGCACCTCTTGGGCCAGGCGCTCTTCGGTCTCGTGGTCGGTGCCCTTGCCAAGCTGATCTTCCCGGGTAAGGACCCCGGTGGGGTGATCGTCACGGCACTCATGGGGCTCATCGGATCCCTGCTGGGGACCGTTCTCGGCCGTGCCTTCTGGGGCGGCGCCGGCTACTCCGCGGGGTGGATCGCCTCAATCCTGGGGACCATCGTGCTCCTGGCCCTCTACCGGGCGGTGACGAAGCGACAGACGACCTAGGGCCCGGCCGTCTGCGTCCGCGCCCGGCCGAGGCGGTGGCCATAGTCCACCACACGGGACTCACGACATGCGCTTCCTGAGCGGCGTCGCGGCGGGCACGCTGCGGGCACGATTGGAGAGCCCTTGTGCCGCCTGGTCCTCGGGTTGGGACGACTCGCGCTCCTAGAGAGAGGCAGCTCCCGACGAACCACGGTTCAGGACGGTCGGGCCATCGCCAACGTAGCCAGCCGCCATGCCCGAGAGGGGCCACGGCCTTCCCGTGAGGACGTCATGCCGCCTCCGTTCGGGGGGCCACTCACAGGCGGCCTCCGGGGATCGACGCCATCGTAGGAAGGGGGGCGTGACCGTTTCGTGACCGGAAGCGTGAAAGTCGTCTGGCCAGGCTGGCGGAAGGAAGTGGAGACCCCCAACGCCGCCGGCCCGGCAGGCTCCGAGCCCGGGCTCATGCCGGTCCGAGTGGGATCGCGCGGTCGGCCCGGGCGGCTCCCGTGCCTCGCATGCTCAACGCCAGGCCGATTGAAGCCGGGCGCTAGGTCGGGGGCGTCGGGGCCTCAGGGAGCGACGCCCGGGGCTCCCGCCATGGCCAGCTGAGATCTGATCTCCCGTGGACGGGGTGGCCCAATCCGCCGCGGCGGACCGGCTAGCTGCGTCTCGCGACCCTCTCGCTTGGCGGAGCCTGTATTGACAGGCGCCCCCCGGCTCAGCGGTTCACGTAGGGCAGGACCTCGCGGACCACACGCTCG
>JAKEHP010000210.1 GCA_022614955.1 Candidatus Methylomirabilota bacterium | reverse complement strand
CTAGTGCCGGGCCAACTGACGTCGCCTCACGTCGTTCTCGGTCGTCGGCGGTCCTCAACGTACAAACGGCGTACGCCTCCGGCCGCCTCCTCCCTCGGGCCTCGTGATGCTCGTCATTTGGCCCGGCACCCCCGCCGTCGCGTGAGCGTTAGGTTCAATTCGTTGGAGTCCCTCTAGCCCGCCATCACCTGCCGCCGCCCTCTTCCCGGGGCGAGCCGCTCCTCCGCCCGATACCCGGACAGGGCTGCGTCTCGGCTCACCCCGGGCGGGCGGCGCCAGGAACGCGAGCTGCACCTTGCGTTGGCCTGCCTGTTGCAGCCTCCCTGGACCCGTCCCCGCCCTAAGGCTTTGCCGCCGGGTCCGGGGAAGGAGGAGCGCCCATGGGGCAGGCAGTCCGCTGGGAGAAAATTGCCCGGGAGTGGAACGGCAGGTACTACCCGGCGAAGGGCATGGGGATGGAGCAGAAGGTGGTGGCGGCGCGGGACGGGTACCTGGCGGTCATCGGGACCACGGTCCGGGATCACACCGGGGTGGCCTACGCGGCCATCCGCTTCCCCCGGGGCGGCACCTGGCAGAGCCTGTCCGAGGCCATCACGCGGGACCCGGCGGTCCTGAAGGCCCTGGGCAAGAAGGACTTCCCCCGCGGTCTCCGGAAGCGCCTGAAGGTTGAGGAGGGGCTCCTCTGGTTCGACCGGCCCTACCTCCTCCGGCCGGGCCCGGAGGGGTTGGCAGCCCTGGCCACTGCCTTCCTCGCGGTCCTGCCGGGGCACGTGGGGCGGTTCGACGGCCGCTGCGAGGTCTGCCGCAGCGTCCCGGTGGCGGAACCAGTCCTGGTGAATGGCGCGCCCACCTACCTCTGCGCCGGCTGTGTGCAGGCGGGGCAGCAGGAGGAGGTGCGGGCCGAGCGGGTCTACGCCTCGCGGGCCGCCAATCCCGCCCTGGGGCTTCTGACCGGCGCGGGGGCGGCGCTGGTGGGGGGGCTCGCCTGGGCCGTCCTCGCGGTCCTCACCGGGCGCATCTACTCGGCGGTGGCCATCGGCATCGGGGCCTTGGTGGCCTATGCCGTGAAGGGCGCGATGGGAAAGGTGAACCTCCCGGGGCAGGTGGTGACCGCCCTCCTCACGCTTGCTGGCGTCTTCGCCGGCCAGGTCTTCTACGTCGCCCACCTCATCCAGAGCCGGACCGGAAGCTACGACCTCCCCGTGGCCCTCCAGGTCTATCTCCAGATCCTCCAGGTGAAGCCCACCACCGAGCTGGCCACCTTCTTTTTCGCCCTCCTGGGGGTGGCCCTGTCCCTCTCGGGCATGAGGCGTCCGAGGTTCCGGAGCAAGGTCGAGCGGATCTGAGCCTGGACAGGCTCCCCACTGAGTGCTAGGATGCCCTCACCGCCGCGCCCAAGGGCGCGGCGGGCGTTTCCGGGGGAGCCATGGCCCGGGCTGTCTTCGCCGATCCGAAGGGCAAGATCTACGACCACCCCACGCTCGAGGCCGCCGGGTCAGCGGGTCCTGACCCCGTCCGGATCCCGGCGGAGGACCTGGTCCCGGTACCGGAAGGGACCCGCTTCTTTCACCTACCCGACAGCCGGGCCGTCGCCTTCGACTGCTCCCTCGATGCGTTCGCGACGCTCGAGCGGGTCCCGGTCGGACGTCGGCGTGTGACCCCGCTGGCGGTGGCCTGCTTCCTCCCCCCCGGCTACACCCGCACGCACCTTCCCGCGGCGCACTACCCGGGCCCCGCCCCCTACCTCCCCCTCTGGGCCTACACCGCCTGCGGCTTCGCCGGCGATGGCTTCGTCGCGGCCGCGGTCCGCGTGGACCCGGTGGACCGCTCGGAGCCCCACCACTACGATGACCGGGAGATCCTGCCGCGCGTGGGAGCCACGCTCCAGCAGCACCCCGAAAACCGTCTCTGGAAGCAGCTAAAAATCTGCGCCCTCACCTACCACTGCCTTCCTGCCAAGAACGCCTTCCTCGGGCGCTGGGAGATGCCCTTACCCACTTCGGCCTCCTGCAATGCCGACTGTGTGGGCTGCATCTCGCTCCAGCCCGCGGGGGCCTGCCAGGCTTCGCACGAGCGGGTCCTCTACCGGCTGACGGCTGAGGAGGTGATCGAGGCCACCCTCCCCCACCTGCGGGAGGCCGAGGACGCCATCGCCTCCTTCGGGCAGGGGTGCGAGGGGGAGCCGCTTCTCCTGGTGGACCTGCTGGAGGCGGTGATTCGCGGCCTGCGGGAGAAGACCGACGCCGGGACCATCAACTGCAACACCAACGGCTCGAGCGCCGCTGCCGTCGCCCGGCTGGCCCGGGCCGGCCTGGACAGCATCCGCGTGAGCCTCAATTCGGCCCGGCCAGAGACCTACACGCCCTACTACCGCCCCCGCAACTACGGCTGGCAGGACGTGGCCGACGCGATCGCCGCCGCGACCGAGCACGGCCTCTTCACCAGCATCAACCTCCTGGTCTTCCCCGGGGTCAGCGACCGGGAGGAGGAGGTGGAGGCGCTCTGCGGCCTGATCCGGCGGACCGGGCTGCATATGGTCCAGATGCGGAACCTGAACATTGACCCGCGCCTGTACCTGGCGGCGGTCCCGCCGCCCCGGGGGAAGGTCCTGGGCATCCGGACGCTCCTGCGCCTCCTGCGGAAGGAGTTCCCGCATGTGGAGATCGGCTACTTCAACCGCCCCAAGGCCCTCTTCGGCCAGCGCCTCTGCGAGCGGCTGCCGCTGTAGCCTCTTTTCAGCGGCCCTGCTCCTGGTTGTGGCGCTGGCGGGGCCTACGGCCGCTCAGGAACCGCGCCTCGTCTACCAGGATACCAATGTGGAAGCGGTGGTGGAGCGGACCGGGACCGGGGTGGGGGACCGCCCCATCCTGGATATCATCCTCACGAACAAGAACCCCCGGCCGTTAAGCCGGGCCACCGTCACCCTGCGCTTCTACGACGCCAAGAATCGCCTCATCCGCGAGGTGACGGTGCCTGTGATCGCCATGGACTCCCCCGTGGCGAAGGTCAAGTACACCGCCCCCGTCCACACCCGCCTCGAACTCGGCCTCGTCCACTACGAATTCGCCCCTTAGGTCCTTCCCCCTTGGTCCTCGCCGGATAGCGCGCCGCGTCGGCCGGGTTCCCGGCTCTGCGCCCGGGCGGGTCTGTTCGACCCACGGTCGCGATCCGGCGGGCGGCGATGCGTGAGTCCGACTGGGAGGGGGGATTAGGAGCGGGCGAGGTCGTAGTCCTTGAGGTCCACGCGGACGAAGGAGGCGAGGAAGGGGTGGACGCGGGCCAGCTCCCGGTATGTCTCCTGGGCGATCCGGCGGTAGGCGGGATGGCCCTGCCTTCCGGAGCGGAGGGCGATGAAGTGGTGCAGTTCGCGGAGGTTCCAGGTGAAAAGGAGCCGAACGCGCGTCGCGAGAGGGAGGACGTAGGCGGCCTCCTCCGGGAACTGGGGGGCGAGGGCGGCGTAGGCGTCAGCGGCGCGCGCCATCCCGTCCCTGAAGTCGGCCGCGAAGCCGTAACGCTCTGCTTCCTCCGGTATCTCGTAGCCGTGCTCCGGGGTGAGCGGCTGCCGCAGTTGCATAGCCATCCGGTGGCGCTGGAGGTCGCGGTACGCCCCGAAGTCCACCAGGACCTCGAAGGCATAACTGAGATGCTCGAGCGCACGGAGCGGGGCATCGTGCGGCCCGCGGCGCGCCAGGTACTCGTTGATGATGCGCTCCCGCATCTCCCGGGGCTGCTTCCGCACCTCCTCGAGCAGTTGCTCGTAGGGGAGGCGGGAGGCGGTGTAGAGGATCGCGGCAGCCAAATGGGTCTCGGCCTCCTCGGGGGCACGGAGGAGGCGGACGCCCCTCGTCGGGGCAGGCTCGGCCTGTCCAGCCACCTCGTTTGTGAGCGCCGTCACCGCCTTGGGGGTCTCCTGCATGTAGGCGTTGGGCGCGGCGTACTTGATGAGGGTGGGAATGACGTGCAAAGCCTCCGCCTTCATCGCCGTGGCCAGGTCCCGGACTTCGGGCAGCGGGTGGGAGAGCATCTTGCTGAGAAGATGCTCCAGGGCCCGGCCGTTGATCGTCATCCCGATGTTGGTGAGAGTGGCGGTCGGAAGAAAATACCGGAGGAGGTCGCAGGCCTGGGCGCGGCAGGCGGTCTCGTGCGCCTTCGGGCTCTGGCCGGGGGCGGGCGGCCGCTCCGCCATGATCCGGCGGGTGACCTCGGGACTCAGACGGCTGTAGGTGTCCAGCAGCCACTCCGCTGCCTCGCAGTAGCGGGGGGCGAGAGGGGAGGCCATGATGGCGGCGGGGCGGTAGTAGCGCTCCTTCTCAAAGACCACGTAGCGCGTGGACTTCTCCGTGTAGGCGGCCAGGCGCATGTCCTCCACCACCTTGCTGGCCAGGATGGAGACATCCTCCAGCGCCAGGTGGGCCACGGCATGCTCGGCCACGGAGGCGTGGCCGTACCCCACCACCCACTTCTCGTGGAACTGCCGCGCCTTCTCGCGGGCGGCGGCCAGCCCCTGATCGTCCGGCGCCGCCGGGTGCACCCGTCCCGCCAGATCCAGGTCTCCCTCCCGGAGCAGCTTCAGGAGGTTGGCGCGGAGGGTCTCGCGGCTGCGGCTGTAGTAGGCGAAGAGGACCGCCACCACCTCCTCCGGCAGGTTCCGGAGGGCGAAGACCGGCCGGTCCAGGTTGGTGACGTAGGGGCGCAGGAGGGCCGCTTCGGCCTCAAGGTCGGCGGGGTGCATCGTGCTCCTGGCGGCAGGGGGAGAGGTGGCGCGCCGGCGGCTCCGCCGCTACTGGGCGGCGAAGGCCTCGTCGTCCGGCACCAGGTCGTAGACCATCACGATGAAGTCGTGGGCCCTTCCCTTCTGGTCCCGGACGTGGCGGGGGAGCGTGGCCACCCGGTAGAAGCCGAGGCGCGTGAAGGTCTGTATCGGCCCGACCTGCTCCGACATGAACTCGGCATCCAGCATCTCCAGGCCGGAGTCCCGGGCCACCTCGATCAGCTCCTTGATCAGACCGCTTGCCAGCCCCTTGTGCCGGAAGTCGGGGTGGGTGACCACCCGGACCCTCCCCACGTGGCTCATCCACCCCCGCTTCTGCTGGTGCAGGGTGGCGTCGGCCACGATCCGGCCGCGGTCCTCGGCCACGAGTGGCAGGACCTGGGCATAATCCAGGCCCCGCACCCAGGAATCAATCACCGCCTCGTCGGTCACGTCATCCTTCAGGAAGAGGCGCTCCTCCTCCGGGACGGCCCGGAAGAAGGCCAGGAGGGCATCCTTGTCGTCCTTCCCGAGGGGGCGAACCGTCACGGTGCTTCCATCCCGGAGGGTCATGGGCCGGGGGTACCGTTCCTCTAGCATGTGCTGCAGCATGGCAACCTCCCGCGGCCCGCTGCGGGGCCGCCGGCGCTGCGCCGCCGGCGGGGCCCATCGCCCCCGCCGGATGGCACCCTGCGCCTGTTGGCCATAGATACCACGGGGCCGCCGCCGCGGCAACCGAATTTCCCTAGGCGCCGGGCAGGAGCGAGACCCGCAGGGCCTTCCGCTGCGCCGCCACCGCAAAGGCCTCGTTGATGGCGGAGAGGGGAAAGGTGTGGGAGATGATCTGGTCGAAGGGGTAGCGGCCGCCGGCCCGCTGGAGAAAGCCCAGGGCCCGCGGGATGACCCAGGGCTCGTAAACGACCAGGCCCAGGATGGTCCGGGAGCCCCGCACGACCTGGCCGGGGTCCACGGTCCCATGCTGCCCGAGGTTGATGTTGCCGATCCAGAGGACCCGCCCGCCCACGCGGGCCATCTCGATTCCCTCGCCGAGGACCTCGGGGGAACCGGTGACTTCCACGACCAGGTCCGCCCCGTGCCCCCCCGTCCGCTCCCGGATGGCGGCGACCCGATCCCGTGCTGGGAGGCCGGCCACGTTGAGGGTGGCGTCGGCCCCGAAGGATTCGGCGAGGGCCAGGCGATCCGGGAGGATGTCCAGGACCAGGATCGTGCCCGCCCCCATCTCCCGCGCGAGCGCGCAGGCGTAGAGGCCGAGCCCCCCCGCCCCCTGAATGACGACCGCGTCCCCCAGCGTGACGCCGATGCGGTGCAGCGCGTAGACCATCTGGGCGAGGGCGCAGTTGACGGGGGAGACGATCCGGTCCGGAAGGGTGTCGGGGATCCGGTAGACCCACTGGCCGGTGCGCAGGTAGTAGTACTCGCCGTAGGCGCCGTGGAAGTGGGGGGGCTCCTCGCAGGAGGTCTCCAACCAGTGGCGATAGCGATGCGGGCAGCCCGGGATTCCATGCCAGCAGGCCGGGCAGGCGCCGCAGGGCCGGTAGTAGGCGTAGCAGACCCGGTCCCCCTCCTTCATGGGCTGCCCAACGGTGTCGGTCTTGACCGCTCGCCCCAGCCGCTCGATCACCCCCACCATCTCGTGCCCCAGGATGCGCGGCATGCCGCCCTTCAGTCCCGGCCCGCCTCCTCGCACGAAGTGGAGGTCGGAGCCGCAGATGTTCGCCATGGTGATGCGGATCAGCATGGCGTCCGCTGCCACGTCGGGCAGCGGGTACTCCCGGAACTGAAACGGCTGGCCCACCTCGGTGAAGACGGCAGCCTTCCCGGTCACGGGTCACCTCCTTGCTCCTCAGGGGTTCCCGGATTATCCCCGAGGCCGCGGCGGCTGTCAAAGAAAAGGGCACGGGCCTTGCGCATCCCGCCATCTTTTGATAATAAACAGGCCTCACCGCCCGAGCTGTGGCCGTCCCGCTCACACGGACCTGTACGGAGAGCGTGCCCGTCGAGGCGGGCCGGGCTATAATGCGGCCGCCCGGTCGCGCGGGCTGAGGAGGTGCCATGTTCGGCCTGGGGATGCCCGAGCTGCTGGTGGTCCTGGTGATCGGCCTCCTGGTCTTCGGCGCGTCCAAGCTCCCGGAGATCGGAAGTTCTCTTGGGAAAGCCATCCGGGGCTTCAAGGGCGCGATGGAGACCAAGGAGGAGCTATCGCGAGGGGAGACCCCCAGGGCTGGCGGACCCTTTTGCCCCGGTTGCGGCAAGCCCCACGCCGCAGAGGCCGTCTTCTGCCCCCACTGCGGGAAGGG